>JANPIY010000958.1:0-5208 GCA_031425255.1 Planctomycetota bacterium | reverse complement strand
GAGGGCGGCGCGTCATTCGGCGGTGTCGGCCTCGATTTCGGCGTGCAGGACGTAGCCGGTGAGGTAGGGAAGCCCGCGGGGGATGCCGGTCTCGTGGGCGGTGCGGGCGCTGATCCGCCAGCCCATCCAGGTTGCCGTGGCGGCGTTGATCGCCGAGGCCAGGGCTTTGCCCGCCGCGAGATGGTTGCTCACCTCGTCCGCGAAGTGCCGCCCGTAGCGGCTGTCCAGGAAGGCGCGCGTGGCGTCGGGGCTGCACCCGGTGGTGCCGGCGATGAAGGCCAGGGCAATGTCCCAGGCGCGCTCTGGGTCGGCGTGGTGGTTGATGGTCCCGAAGAATCCCCATTCGCGGTTCTGGGTCTGCGGAATGTTGGTGCTGGCCATCTCTGCTGCTCCAGCCTGGCGGGGCGGGGTCCCCTGCGCGTGATGGACACTTCGCGCTGGGGCGGGGCACAGCCAAGTCAGATTGAGCGCAGAATGATTGCTTCCTTTGTGCCCGATCGATCAGATCATGAGGCTGCCCTCGGCCGGGCCTGAGCGCGCGGCGGGAGGGGGCCGCCATGCCGGAAATGACCTCCTCGACCCGTGAACTGGCCCGCCGCATTGGCGTGACGGAGACTGCGCTGCGCAAGGCCGCCGGCAACGGGCGCATCACGCGTGAGTCGGACGGCCAGTGGGATGTGGAGAAGACCCGCCGCCGCATGATCGAGACCGCCGATCCCATCCGGTCGCCGCTGGCCCAAGGTGGCGGATCGAGCACCAGCATGTCGTCCGACGCCACGCCGTTCGCGCGCCTCAAGGTCGCCGAACTCGCCCTCAAGGTCGAAGCCCGCCGCATGGCGCTCGACGAAGAAAAGTCCCGCTTGCTGGATGCCGCCACGGCGAACGCTGCGATCGACGAGATCGCCGGCGCCATGCGCGATGCGCTGCTGAACTGGCCCGCCAGGGTCTCCGGCCTGATCGCCGCCGATCTCGGGGTGGAGCCGCATCTGGTGCAGACCGTGCTGCAGCAGCACGTCGCCGATCTACTGACGGAGGCCGCAGATCGCTTCGATCCCCCAGGCCTCGGAGACCGCGGCGCGGACCGCTGACCATGTCCGCAGGCGGGCGGGCGCAATGCTGCGTCCACCGCCGCAGCTCACGGTCAGCCAGTGGGCCGACCAGCACCGGGTGCTGAGCACCCGCGCCTCGTCCGAACCCGGCCCCTGGCGCACATCGCGGACCCCGTATCTGCGGGACATCATGGACGCCCTGTCCGCGGTGCATCCCGCCCGGCGCGTGGTGTTCATGAAGGGTGCGCAGGTCGGTGCATCCGAGGGAGGCAATTGCTGGCTCGGCTACATCAGGCACCACGTGCCGGCGCCGGTGCTGGCGGTGCAGCCGACGGTGGAACTGGCCAAGCGGTTCAGCCGGCAAAGGATCGATCCTCTGCTGGAAGAGACACCCGCATTGAGGGAGCGGGTGGCACCGGCCAGGGCGCGCGATAGCGGCAACACCATGCTGTCCAAGGAGTTCCCTGGCGGCATCCTTGTGCTGACCGGGGCCAACTCGGCGGTCGGGCTGCGCTCGATGACGGCGCGGTTCCTGTTCCTCGACGAGGTCGATGCCTATCCCGGTGACGTCGAAGGCGAGGGTGACCCCATTGCGCTGGCGGAGGCCCGTGCCCGAACCTTCGGCTGGCGGCGCAAGGCATATCTGGTCTCGACGCCGACCATCGCCGGGCGCAGCCGCATCGAGCGGGAGTATCAGGCCAGCGACCAGCGGCGGTTCTTCGTGCCCTGCCCACACTGCCAAGCCATGCAGTGGCTTCGGTTCGAGCGGCTGATCTGGGAAAAGGGCAACCCGACCTCGGTAGCCTACCACTGCGAGGCGTGCGACGTCGCGATCGGCGAGCACCATAAGACGGCGATGCTGGCCGGCGGGGAATGGCGCGCGACGGCCATCTCGCAGGACCCGCACACGGTCGGCTTCCACATCTCGGCGCTCTACTCGCCGGTGGGCTGGCTGTCCTGGGAGCAGATCGCGCGCGATTGGGAAGCGGCACAGGGCAAGCCGGAGGACCTCAAGACCTTCCGCAACACGGTACTCGGCGAGGTCTGGCAGGAACACGGCGAGGCGCCGGACTGGGAACGCCTGGTCGAGCGGCGCGAGGATTTTTCCATCGGCACGGTGCCACCTGGCACGCTGGTTCTGACCGCCGGCGTCGACGTCCAGGACGACCGGATCGAGTGCGACGTTTGGGGTTGGGCAGAGGGGTTCACTTCCTGGCTCATCGACCATGTCGTCATTCCCGGCAGTCCGCGGGAACGCACGCCATGGCTGGAACTGGCCAAGCTGCTGGTCCGCGATTGGCCGCGATCAAGCACAGCCAATGGCAGTGGCAGCGCGATGCGCATCGCCAAGGTCTGCGTCGATACCGGCGGCCGGGACACCGCCTCGGTCTATGGCCATCTGCGGCACCTGCGGGATCCGCGCATTGCCCCGACCAAGGGCGTGGAGGGTTGGAACCGCGCGCAACCGGTCCAAGGACCGACGCTGGTCGATGCCCTGGTCAATGGTCAGAAGCTGCGCCGTGGTCTGAAGCTGTGGACCGTGTCGGTCTCAACTTGGAAGGCTGATCTCTATCGCCGGCTCTGGCTTGGCCGCGGTGAGGCGGCGGAGTTCCCAGTCGGCTGGGTGCATCTGCCACGAGCGATCGAGGTCGAGTGGGTCAAGCAGCTGGTCGCCGAGCAGTTGCGCACGGTGAAGGACCGGCGCGGCTTCTCGCGGCAGGAATGGGCCAACCTGCGAGAGCGCAACGAGGCGCTGGACTGCGCGGTACTAGCGCGCGCGGCGCTGTGGCTGCTCGGTGCTGACCGCTACGGAGACCGCTATTGGCACCGGCTGCGCGAGGATGCGGCGGATGCGCCGTTCCTGCCGCCGCAGCCAGTGGCCACCGTGAACGAACCAACCGGCCAACAGGCGATGGCCTCGGCAGGACCGGCACTAGAGGCCGCGGCCACCGCCACGGCGATGCGGCCTCGGTCCTGGCTCGGACCGCGCGGCGGCTGGTTGCGCTGATGGAGATCACCGATGAACCCCGACGCACTGGCCTGGGCAATTGCACAGCCGGCCGGCAATCGCTGGCGTGGCCTGGCCGACGCGTTTACCGGCGGCACGACGAGGGTGACCTTCGAAGGACGCACCGTCGAATACCGCTCGCTCGACGAGATCGCCCGCGCTCTTGCAGCCGGCTACGCCGCCGAGAACCCGACCCAACGCAGACCCGGCATCACGTTGGCCCGCTTCACCCGCGATGCTGGTTGACCATCCAAAGCAGGAGACTGTCCGATGTCCGAGGACGATGTCGCGCAGAAGCTCGCTGTGCACGAGGCCGTCTGCGCCGAACGGTGGAAGCAGACCGAGGCGCGCCTCAAGCGGATCGAACTCGTCCTAATCGCGATCGTGCTCCTGCTGCTGCTCGGGGAGGGCACAGTGCTCGAGGTCGTGAAGCGGCTGGTGGCGAAGTAGGACGGCAGCAGTACCGATGATCCCCACCCGCCTCCGCGACGCCTGGCGCGCCCTGCGCGGCTATGCCGCGGCCCAGGACGCGCGCGCCTCCACCTGGGCGGCCTCGGGCGGCAGCGCCAATAGTGAAGTGGCGAGCGCTTCGACCACCATCACGCGCCGCGCTCGCGATGCCGTACGTAATGACCCGTACGCTGCCCGCATCATCGACCTCTGGACCGGAAACGCCGTGGGGGCCGGAATCACCACCCGGTGGCCGGACAAGAAGCACGCCGATGCCTGGAGGCGCTGGGCTGAAAGCACCGCCTGCGACGCCGAGGGGCGGCTCGATCTCTATGGGCTGCAAGCTCTGGTGATGCGCGCGGTGGTGGAGAGCGGCGAGTGCCTGGTGCGACTGCTGATCACCGAGCCGACGCCCACCAACCCGATCGGCTTGCGCTTGCAGATCCTGGAGAGTGACCATCTCGACGCCAGCCGCACCGGCACGATCGGTGGCGCCATCACGGTGCAGGGCATCACCCTTGATGCCACGGGCGCACCGGCGGCCTACTGGCTCTTCCCGCAACATCCTGGTGCGGCCTGGTATCTGCCGGGCAGCAACCAGTCGAGCATCCCAGTGCCCGCCGCCGAGGTGCTGCACATCTATCGCAAGCGCCGGCCTGGCCAGTTGCGCGACGTCTCTTGGTTGGCGCCGATCCTGCTCCGGCTGCGCGATCTCGGCGACTACGAGGCTGCCCTGCTGATGAAGGCGAAGATCGAGGCGTGCCTGGCTGCGGTCGTCACCGAGGAGGGCGACGAGGTGCTGACCGGTCCGGCGGCAGGGCTGCTCAAGGATGCGCAGGGCCGCACGGTGGAAGCCTTCGAGCCCGGGATGATCCTGTATCGCCGCGGCAGTGGCAGCATCGAGGTGGTGAACCCCTCAGGCGGTGGCAGCCACACCGCCTTCGCGCGGCGGGCGCTGGAAGCGGCGTCGGTCGGTGCCGGCCTGACCTACGATCAGGTCTCCGGCGACCTGACCCAAGCGAACTACTCCAGCTTGCGGGCCGGCAAGATTGAGTTCCGCCGGCTCTGCGAGCAGGTGCAATACGGCATGCTGATCCCGATGCTCGTGCGCCCGATCGCCGACCGGTTCCACCAGCAGGGCGCGCTGCTCGGCGTATGGGGAGCCGACGCACCAGCCGATGTCGCGCACGTTCCGCCGGCGCACGAGATGATCGACCCGCTGAAGGACACCACGGCCCTGATCGCCCAGGTGCGCGCGGGCTTCGTGCCGCAACCCGAGGCGGTTGGTTCGTTCGGCTACGACTTCCGCCAGGCGGTGGAGATGATCCGCGAAGCCAACGCGCTGCTCGACGATGCCGGCCTGTCGCTCGACACCGATCCGCGGCGTGTCGCCAAGTCGGGGTCGGCGCAGGATGCGGCGCAGATGGCGGCGGTGGAAATTGCCGCCACAGGCGCGGCGTTGCAGTAGCAACTCGACCAATCAGCGCGGCAGAGCCAAAGCTTCGGACAGCGGAATCGCGATGGGAGGCCATACCAATGACCTCGCATTAGGTGTGCACCGGACATTCGCGCCTGACTTATGCAACGGCCAATGCAATGATTTCGTTGAGGATACTGCGAGTTGCGAAAGTCTTGATTTATGCCCAACGAGGTGCCTCGAATACCGATGGCATTAGGCCTGACACATAGACGTTTCGAAGT
>JANPIY010000957.1:0-7838 GCA_031425255.1 Planctomycetota bacterium | reverse complement strand
CCCAGGCGATGACGTCGCTCGGTTGCGGCACGCTTTCCGTGCGGTCACCGGGCGCGCACCCACCGGGCACGAGTCGAGCGTGATGGCGAGCGCGCTGGCGGGACAACGTCGCCACTTCAGCGATGCCCGCGCGGCGGAACGTCTGCTCGCCGTGGGCGAATCGACGGTCACGCCGGACCGCTCCGATGTGTCCATCGGTGAATGGGCGGCCTGGACCATGATCGCCAGCCTGCTGCTCAATCTCGACGAAACCCTGTGCCGGAACTGAGCCATGGACCTGACCCGCCGCCACTTCCTCAGCTCCGCTGGCCTGACCCTCGGGGCCTTGGCGCTCGATCTGCTGACGCCGGCGCATGCGACGGCGGCAACCCATCCGCCGCTCGCTGGCCTGCCACACCATGCACCGCGGGCCAAACGATTGATCTACCTGCACCTGAGCGGAGGCGTTTCGCAGCTCGACACCTTCGACCACAAACCGGGACTGCGCGAGTGGTACGACAAGGATCTGCCGCCAGCGGTGCGCGGCGACCAGCGCATCACCACCATGACCGCGAGCCAGGGCCGCCTGCCGATCGCTCCCTCATTGTTTGGTTTTGACCGCTACGGGAAGAGCGGCACCTGGGTCAGCGATCTGCTGCCGCGCACCGCCGGGGTGGTGGATGACCTGACCGTGGTGCGGTCGTTGTTTACGGATTCGATCAACCACGATCCCGCCTGCACCTTCCTGATGACTGGCAACGAACTGCCAGGACGCGCCAGCCTGGGATCGTGGCTGTCCTATGGTCTCGGCAGCATGAACGATGATCTGCCAGCGTTCGCGGTGCTGACCCCGCGTTTTTCCAGCAAGGCCGGCGTCCAACCGCTGTTCACCCGCATGTGGGGTGCTGGTCCGCTGCCTGGGCGGCACCACGGCGTGGCGCTGCGCTCGGAGGGCGATCCGGTGTTGTTCCTCGACGATCCGCCCGGCCTCAGCCGCGCTGCGCGACGTGATCAACTGAACGCCCTTGGCGAGCTCAACCGTAGCGCGCACGCCACCCACGGCGATCCACAGACGCTCACGCGCATCGCGCAGTATGAATTGGCATTCCGCATGCAGCGGGCGGTGCCGGAACTGACGGATATCGCCGGAGAGGGTCCGGCGACGCTGGCGCTGTACGGACCCGAAGCCGGTACCCGCGGCACTTTCGCCGCGAGCTGCCTGCTGGCGCGGCGCATGGTCGAGCGTGGAGTGCGGGTGGTGAAGCTGATGCACCGCGGTTGGGATCAGCATGGCAACCTGCCGCGCGACCATCGCCTGCAATGCCGCGACATCGATCAGGCCTGTGCCGGGCTGATCACCGATCTCAAGAATCGCGGTTTGCTCGACGATACCCTGGTGGTGTGCGCCAGCGAGTTCGGTCGCACGGTCTATTCCCAGGGCAGCCTGACCAAGACCGATTACGGCCGTGACCACCATCCTCGTTGTTTCAGCGCCTGGCTCGCTGGCGGCGGCATCAAACGTGGCCACGTCCACGGCGAGACCGACGACTTCAGCTACAACATCGTGCGCGATCCCGTGAAGGTCCACGACCTCAACGCCACCATCCTGCACCTGATGGGCATCGACCACGAACGCTTGAGTCTCAAATTCCAAGGCCTGGATCAGAAGCTCACCGGCGTCGAAACCGCACGGGTGGTGGAGGGTATCATGGCGTGAGTGGCGAGGAGACGGCAGACGGGCGGGCGACGTGCTGCGTACGCCGCTTCCCCGCTCTGCTCTTCAACCAGCGACTCCGGAAGCCTGGCCTTTGGCCTCCGTCACCTTCCGCGCGATCGCCGTCGCCATGCCCCACAGGCGGGTCGCGAGCGCTTCGACGCCGGCATCGTCCAGGCCTTTGCTGGAGGCACCGATGGCGGCGATGGCCGGATCGCCGATGGCGACCGCGACCGACACTTCACCATTGGGGAAGGTGAGCCGGGCGTAGCCGCGACGTTTCGCTTCGTTGAGGAGTTCGCCGATTCCGCGACTGAGGTCGGCCCCCGCTGCGGCACCACCACGCGGCGTGCGCCCGGATTCCTTCAATGCCTTGAGTTGCTCTGCGCGATCGGGCGCGTGTGCCAGGAGGATGTGGCCGAGGCTGGAATGCGACGCCGGATGGATCTCGTGCGAGCCGATACCTTCTTCGATGCGTCGGGGCGGGCGGGCGTGGACGAGGTAGCTCACCTGCCCCTGCCACAACACCGCGAGCGCGGCGGTCTGCTGGCCGGTGCGCAGTTCACCGAGGTGGGGCATGGCTGCCGCCAGCAGGCCGGAGGCGCGCAGCGCCTGCGCTGCCAGCACGTGCAGTCCAGGGCCAGCGTGGTAGCGCGCCTGCTCATCGCGACTCAGCAGACCAATACCCGCGAGGGTGTGCAGCATCCGTCGTACGCGCGATTCCTCCATGCCGAGCTGGCGCGCGGCCTCGCGGCTGCCCAGCGCGCCTTCGTTGGCGATGACCTGTTGCAGGCAGGTGAGGGCGGTGATGACACTCTGGTTTGGTTGCGATGGCAGCATGGCCGCAGAAGAAGGCCTCCGGTCGGCGACGGAAGGGTCGAGCGGCTGCGCGATTGCGCGGTGATAAGTGCGGCTTATATAGCCGCACATGCCATCAGCCACCTCGCTGTCGCAGGTCACTCCGATCCCGCACCTGCGCTGGTGGATCGTCGGGGCGTTGTTCCTGGCCTCGGTGCTGACCTATCTCGATCGCCAGGCGCTGGCCGTGCTGGCGACCACGGTCCAACGCGATCTGGGCATCGATGACCGCACCTACGCCCTGATCGGACAGGCCTTCCTGCTAGGATACGCACTTTGCTATCTGCCCTGCGGGTGGTTGGTGGATCGCCTGGGAGTGCGGGTGACGCAGACCGGCTTCATCGCCTGGTGGTCACTGGCCAATGCCTGCACCGGGCTGGTATCGGGCGCGATGGGGTTGCTGGCCTGCCGTGGGCTGCTGGGCGTTGGCGAAGCGGGCAACTTCCCCGCGGCTGCAAAAGCCGTTTCACAGTGGTTCCCGGCCAAGGAGCGCAGCGTGGCGGTAGCGATCTACACCACCGGTGGCACGGTTGGTGCGGCCTTGGCGGCGCCGCTGCTAGTGGCGATCGCCATACCCTGGGGTTGGCGCACCGCCTTCATCGTCACGGGCGTGAGTGGGGTCTTCCTGGCGTGGTTCTGGTGGTGGCTCTACCGCACGCCGTCGGAGCATCCCCGTCTGGGAGTGGAGGAACGCGCCCTGCTGACGGCGGGCGGGGTGGTGGGAGGACCCCCAGGGATCCCACTCACCCTCGTCGCGCTGCTGCACCATCCGGCGCTGTGGCTGCTGGTCGGCTGCCGCCTGCTCACCGATCCGGTGTGGCATCTCTATCTCTTCTGGTTCGCCAAGTACCTGCAGGAGATCCGCGGCTTCTCACTCGCGGACATCGGTTGGACCTTGTGGGTGGTGTTCCTGGCCGCCGATGCCGGCTGTCTGCTGGGAGCCTTCGTCTCTCGTCGATTGGTGGCTCGCGGCGTCGCACCGGTACGGGCACGCCTGCTGGTCATGGCGGGGTGCGCGACGCTGGTGATGAGCGGCGCGCTCCAGCCCACGCTCGGGCAACACGGCGCGTGGGCGCTGGCGCTGGGTGCCATCGCCGCCGCCGCAGCGCTCGCCTGGATCGCGATGGCGGTGACCCTGCTCGTCGACCTGGTGCCGTCGGCGTCGGTCGGTCGCGCGCAGGGCGTGGTCGGTACCGCTGGCGCCCTGGGCGGTGTGCTCTCGACCGGCCTGGTCGGCTGGGCGGTGACCTCGGCGAGCTACGATGTCGTCTTCGTCGCTTCCGCCTGCCTGCACCCGGTGGTCATCGTGGCGTTGTTCGTGCTCATGCCGGCGATCTCTCGACCCAAAGGAACTCCATGAACGCTCCTCAAGCCCGCCGCGCCCTCCTCCCTTCCAGCATCGCTGAAGTCACCTGCCGGCAGATCTTCATCCCCTTCAAGGAGATGGTGCGCTGGAGCGCCGGTACGCGTGCCGGGGTGACGCGGCTGGTGGTGGAGGTGCGCACCGAGGATGGCCTGATCGGCGTGGGCGAGACGATCTGCCTGTGGGAGTTCGTCACTCCGGTGTTCACCCTCACGATCATCCCGCTGGTCATCGGCGAGGACGCCTGCGCCATCGAGCGCATCGTGCGCAAACTCGAAGGCGCCGGCTATTACCATCATCAGCGCGCGTTGATGGCCGCACGCGCCGGGTTGGAGATGGCGTTATGGGATCAGCTCGGAAAACGCGCCGGCATGCCGCTGCACCGTCTGTGGGGCGGACCTTTCCGCGCGCAGGTACCGATGGTGGCGTACCTGCAGAGCGCCGACCGGGCTGGCTTGGCGGCGCAGGCGGCCCACGCCGTCGCACAGGGATTCCGCACCATCAAGCTCAAGCTCGGCCTCGGCCACGAGGACGACATCGCGGTGGTGGAGGCCGTACGCGCCGCGGTCGGACCGACCACGCGTATCCGCGGCGATGCCAATGGCGCCTGGACCATGGCCACCGCCAAGCGCCAGTTGCGGGCGCTGGAGAAATACGATCTCGAATACGTCGAGCAGCCTCTACCGCTGGAGGACCTCGCCGGTGCCGCGGAACTCCGCCGTCAGGTATCGACGCCGATCGCGCTCGATGAGAGCGTGTTCACCCTCGCCGAGGTCTCGAATGCGATCTGTCACCGCGCCGCCGATGTCCTGGTGCTCGATCCCCTCAAAGCCGGCGGCTTGCTGCCCGTCCGTAAAGCTGCCGCGGTCGCTGAGGCCGCCGGCATTCCCGTGACCCTGCACAGCGGGGGCGAGGCGGGTGTCGGACTCGCCGCCTGCCTGCATCTGGCCTCAACGTTTCCCAACCTGCTATTCGATGTCGACTGCCAGTACCCGAACCTGGCCACGGACATCATCAGCACGCCCTTCATCTTCGCACCGCTCATGGCGCCGCCGTCCGGCCCGGGTCTGGGCGTCGAACTGTCGCGCGGCAGCGTGCACAAACTCGGTACTGATCACATCCGGGATCCGTACCTGGATCCCACCCGGCCGGAATGGTTCCCATGCAAGCCGCAGTATTGAGCGCCATGGCGCTCATGGCGTGTGTGGCAGCCATGAGCGCCGCCGACCCCACGACCGTGATGACCGCGCACACCTTCACCGCCGGGAACGGACTGGTGCTCCCCTACCGGCGCTGGCAGGCCCCGACGAACGGCGATACCCGGCTGCCTTTGCTGGTCTTCCTGCACGGCTCCGGCGGACGCGGCGATGACAACCGCAAACAGGTGCGCGATGGACTCCCGCAGTTGCTCGCCGCGGTGCAGGAACGTCACCCTTGTGTACTCATCGCGCCGCAATGTCCCGCCGACATGAAATGGACGGGCATCGTCTGGCAGGATCGCCCGCTGGCGCCGCGTACTGCCGAACCGACCCCTGCCGCCGCGGCGGTCCTGGGGCTGATCGATGCGCTCAGCCGCGACCTGCCGATCGATCGCCAGCGCATCCTGCTGACGGGAGTTTCGATGGGGGGATCCGGAATCTGGGATCTAGCGACCCGCGCCCCTGGGCTGTTCGCCGCCATCATGCCGGTGTGTGGGGGGTGTGATCATCGCTCGGCTCCGTTGCTGGAAGATCAGCGATTGTGGGCCTTCCAAGGCACTCGCGATGACGTGGTGAGGCCAGAACTTCCGCGCACGATGATCGCGGCGTTGCTCGGACTTGGCGGCAAGCCGCGCTACACCGAGTTCGCGAGTGCCGGCCACGACATCGCCTCGCAGGTGTACGCCGACCGCGAAGCGCTCACGTGGCTGTTCGCCAGCAGGCGTGAGGTGGATCCTGCATCACGATGAGTCGGATAGGAGGACCCGGAATGAAGTGCCGTTACACCATCTCCAGCCCACGCATCGTCGCGGTGCCTGATGAGAACGACGCGGTCTCGAGGCCCAGCCGCTGCAGCATGCTGACGTACAGATTGGTCAACGGGTAGTTCTTCTTGCGGTCGAATGCCAGGTGGCTTCCGTGTCTGAACCCGCCGCCTGCGATCAGTACCGGCAGGTTGTCGTTCGAGTGCGCGTTGGCCGAACCCATGTTGGTGCCGTACAGCACCATGGTGCTGTCGAGCAGGCGGCCGCTGGGTTCCTTGGCCTCGCTCAGGCCGGTCAGCAACCTGGCGAGCTCACGGAACTGCGCCTCTTCGATCAGCTTGAGCATCGCCAGCTTGTCCGGCTGGTTGCCGTGGTGGGTCAACTGGTGCGTGCCTTCATTCACCCCGGTGATGTTGGGCTTCACGAAGTCCTGGCTGATGTAGATGGTGATGAGGCGGGTCGAGTCGTTGATCAGAGCGAGGCGGGCCAGGTCGAACATCGCGCGGGTGCGCTCAACCACCGCGCCGCGATCGTTGAAATCCTGCGGCGGCATGGCGTCGGTCCTGGGCTTGGGCTTACGCTCCCATTCTTCACCCACCACCAACCGGCGTTCGAGCTCGCGCAGCGAGGTGAAATATTGGTCGAGCTTATCCCGATCGCCCGCACCGAGGGTGGCCTTCAGCCGCTGGGAGCGGTCGCTGACGGAGTCGAGGATGCTGCGCTCCTGGCGCAGGCGTGCGATCTGCGCTTCGACTTCGCTCGGCGTGCCCTGCACGAAGAGTTTCCTGAACACCTGTGAGGCCTTGTTCTCGCCCGGGATCATCACTCCGGCGCCGGTGAACGAGAGGCTGTTCTGGGTGTCGATCGCCAGCGATAACGAGGGATGGCGCGTCAGCAGGCCGACACGTTCGGCGGCGTATTGGTCGAGCGAGATGGTGTTGCGGAAGCCGCCACGCCCAGGGTGGCCGGCCCCGGTCAGGAAGCACAATTCGGCATGGTGACCTCCATCGACTTCCGGCAATGACACCCCTGACATCACGGTCAGGTCAGCACGGTGGTCTGTGAGGAGGTCGAGGTACGGCGTCGAGCGGTATTCACGCCCTGCCTCCTCGGGAAAGAAATGCTGCGGCAGGATCCCTTGGTTGGTTTCGATGCAGAGCATGCGCCGCGGCACGCTCCTGCTCACCGGTTCGGCGCTCCACCCAGGCGCGGACATCGCCTCCAGGAAGGGAAGCGTCAACGCAACTCCCATGCCCTTGAGCATGGTGCGGCGTGACAGTGGTCGGGTCAGGTGGGCGAAGCTCATGGTTCTGGGTCCTTCACTTGCTCTGAAATTGTTCGCTCTGGACCACCGCATGGATCAGTGAGCGCAGGCCGTGATGGGTGGCCTTGGTGTCGGCGAGCATGCTTTCGATCGCGCCGCGATCTGCGAAACCGACGCCGGCGCCGGTGGCAGAGGTCAGCAGTCGGTTGGCGAGATTACGCGCGATTTGCGCCTCATCCTGCAGCAGCAGTGCGCGCAGGCTGGCGATGTCGCTGAAGGGGACACCGGCCACCTCGCCTGCGGTATCGATGGTGGGACCAACCCGGTAGCTGACTTCACGCACACCGACCACGGCCTTGGTCATGTCGCCTTGGCCCAGGCTGCGATAGCGGTTTCGGCTGGCGCCCATGACGTCGAAGGCTTCGAGCGCGAACCCCGGCGGATCCATCTTCTGATGACACGACGCACAGGCAGCATTTTCGCGGTGTTTCGTCAACTGTTCGCGGATGGTGGTCGCACCCCGCGTGTCGGGTTCGATCGCACCGGCATCCGGCGGTGGCGGCGGGACGGGTTGACCGAGGAGGCGATCCAGCATCCATGCGCCGCGCTTGACCGGCGACGTGGTCAGACCGTTGGCGGTGATCTTCATGATGCTGCCCTGGGTCAGGAAGCCGCCGCGGGGAGAACCCTTCGGCAG
>JANPIY010000956.1:0-4799 GCA_031425255.1 Planctomycetota bacterium | reverse complement strand
CGTTCGCGGTCGAGCGCGTCGCTGATCTCATCGCCTACCACGACCTGCGCGTCGCCGGCGTGCCGCTTCCCGATGCCATACGCACCCTGGCCGAGGAGGTCCGGCGCGAACTCGCTCCGCTGCTGATCACACCGCACCCCGACCTCACCGCGGCGGTCGCCTACACCACCTTCGTCCTGACCGAGCCGCTGGCGTTGCCTGGGGAACCCTTCCGTTCCGAGGCTTGGCGTGTTCATCACCGCCGCGCCATCGCCGGGTTGTTGACCAGGGAAGTCGAGTCCAGCCGGCTGTCCGAGCAGCAGGTCGAGGAAACCACCACGCGCTGGTTGTCCTATTACGACCACGACCTGGTGGTGGTCGACTGGGACGCGGCGCTGGTGGTCGAATCGCCGGCGGCCGCTGAGCGTTCGCTCTACATCATCGAGCTCGCCAACCTGCAGCTCGCCGAGCTCGAGGCCTACGACCGCATCCTCGACCAGGCGGTCGAGCGCACCTCGCGCGACGCGAAACGGCCGACCCGTCTGCTCCTGCGCCGCTCGTTGCACGACCTGCGCGAACTGCGCATCGATCTGGCGCGCCTGCGCGACGAGTTGGAGAACATCACCAAGTTCTTCGGCGATTGGCACCTCTCCCGCCTCTATGCCACGCTCTCCGAACGCCTGCACCTGCGCGACTGGCATCACAGCATCGACGGCAAGCTGACCATCATCGACGACCTCTATCAGCTCGCCAAACAGGACGTCCATGGGCGCTGGATGATGATCCTGGAGGTCTCGATCGTCCTGCTCTTCATCGTCGAACTCGTGGTGGTGTTCAGCGGTGGCGGATGACCGTCGGCACCCCGACAGACTCTCGATCACCCACGCTCCAGGAGGATGCCATGGACCACGACCTCGAACAGCTTTCCCGTGAAGCGTTGATCAAGGAGATCATCAGCTTGCGCACCGCGATCCGCGCCCACCGCGACAGCACCGGCCAGGGGCTGTGTTGGCATCACCCGGCGCTGTGGGGTCTGCTGCCCGAGCACGCCACGGCATCACCGGTGGTTCCGGCGTGGCCGGAGTTCATGCGCGGGTGCATCAGGTACCGTCAGTCGCTCGATGAGCAGACGCCAGAATCTGAGCGCTCGCACGAGGAGTACCCGGAGGCGGATCGGGAGTGAGTGCAGGAGAGAGTGAGGTCGTCGGCGCCCATCCCTCCGTGGACGCAGGTTCGTCCATGCCAAAAAATGCGCTCAGGTTTTACTGATCTTTCTCAAACAGGCGGCCTCTTTCCTGAAAAGACGTGAATTCCACCACCAAGGCCGCCAAGGCAGGGGGTCGTCGTAAACACCGAATATTTCCGGGGTCGACCATCGGGATCGCCTCATGTGCCATAGGTGAGGAATACTCCAGACCTGGAGCAGCTATCAACTACGGGCTCATCAGTTCCGAATTGAGCGCCGGCTGGGGTTGCCGATGGAGGACATCACCGGCGTTGGTTACCGGCCCGTTACAAGATACCTGATGCCTTGCATGAGTATCTCCGCACCTTCCATCTGCGCTTGCGCTTGTCGTCACCAGGATCCATCAGGGAATCAAAACCATGACGTCCCATCATCTCCTCCTGATCATCATGCTCCCGCTGGCACTGGCGCGACTGCAGGCAGCCTCCGACACCGATGTCACCATTTTGGAGGCGCACCACGTCGTCATCGAGGATCAGCAGGTGACCATCATCGCGGAGGCGCTGACCACGGTCATCGTAGTTAGCGCTGATCACGACCCGTCTTTTCGTGGGACGACCTTCCTCGGTCGAGCGAGTTCCCGGGTCACCGTCAAATCCGACCGTGCGACCTTCATCATCCAACGTTCCGTGCCGGAGTTTCATGATCCGGAAGGCACCCATGCGAGGATGCGCGAACAGGTGCAGAAGATCGCGGACGAAGCATGGGCCATGACGGTGCAGTCGGCGACAGAGCTCAAGGACGGCAAGCCGGTCGGACGGATCGGTTATTACCACCCGGAGATCGTCATCAAAGACAACCTCATTATCGCTATCACCGGACGGGGTTATCTGTACCCCCAAAAGAAATAAGGCAGTGAGACCATCGTGCCAGGAGGTCGGATGGTCATCACCGTGAGTGGAGTTTCGCCACCCCCATGCCCTCACCAGCACCTTGTGCCGTGGGTCCGGGCGGCCTAGATTCCGTGCTTCGCCAGTGGTGATGCGCCGCCGGCTTCCTGTATGCGATGAATGCGATGAACGCCTCCGACGACGGCAAAATATTCCTGCAGATCTGTCTGGCCAAACGCCTCCTCGACAAGGCGCAGGCCCAGGCGATCTGGCAGCAGTCGCGGCATGATGGCGTACGTCCGCAACAACTGCTGGTGAAGCAGGGCCTCCTGGCGCAGCACACGGTCAATGCGTTGGAAAAGGAACTGCGCCAGGCACAGGAGCCGCGGATCATCGCCGGCTTCCGCCTGATCAAACCCCTCGGCCAAGGTGGTATGGCCACGGTCTTCCTGGCCCAGCAGATCTCGCTCGGTCGCGAAGTGGCGCTCAAACTCATCTCGCCGCAGATCGCCGCCAACCCTGGGGCCTGCGAAAGGTTCCTGCGCGAAGCGCGGATCGCGGCGACGGTGAATCATCCCAATGTCGTCAGCATCATCGATGTCGGCCAGGTCGATGGCCAGTTGTTCATGGCGCTGGAGCTGGTCTCTGGCGGCGACGCGGCGCAGCTCGCCGGTCGTTTTGGCGGCGTCCTGCCGGAACCGCGCGCCCTCGAACTGCTGATCGACTGCGCCAAGGGCCTGCAGGCGCTGTACGAGGCGCGGCTGGTGCACCGTGATCTCAAACCATCGAACATCTTCATCGCCAAGGACGGCAGCGCCAAGCTCGGCGATCTCGGCTTGGCGCGCAGCGAGGACGGCGCGGATCGGTTGACCCTCACCGGCAACCTGGTCGGCACGCCCGCCTTCATGAGCCCGGAGCAGGCCGGCGGCGAGGGTGTCATCGACACCCGCAGCGACATCTACGCCCTCGGCGCCACGCTCTTCGCGCTGGTCACCGGGCGCCAGCCGTTCACCGGCAGCACCCCGATCGCGGTCGCCGCCAAGGCCTTGACCGAGGCCGCGCCGGATCCGCGCACGGTGAATCCGGCGCTCTCATCAGCGACCGCCGAACTCATTCTGCGCGCCATGGCCAAGTCGCAGGCCAGCCGTTTCCAGACTCCGCAAGAACTCTGCGACGCGTTGCGCCAGGCGCTGGTTGCCGACCCGAGCGTCCAGGACCCCGCTCCACCCAAGGTTGCCAGCGTGCAGCCCCTGCGCTCGGCTACCGCCGTCACCATGGTGGGAGATCACCGCTCTCCGCGGCGTGTCACCCCGCCCCACCGCGGATGGCCGGCATGGACACCGCTCGCGCTGGCGGTGGCGCTGGGCGCGGCCATCGCGCTGGTGGCGGTCGGGTTGTCTGCCGCCCCGTCCGCGGGCGCGCCGATGGCGCCGGATGGCGCCGGCATCGCTGCCGGGGGAATCGCAACGGTTACGAAAAAAACGCCGACGGTGGAATCCCCACTGCCACCGGTCCCTGCGGCGAAGCCGACCGCTGACCTGTCGCCGCCGCCGCCAGCCTCGACTCCGGTATCCGTACCTCCGCGCGTCGCCGATCCCGCGGCGTCGCCACCGGCGGGCGCCGCGCCACCTCAGATCGCCTGGGCGGCGCAGGGGCGCGACGAGTATGGACCCTGGATCATGCTCACGGTCAAAGGCGTGAGCCAACGTCTGCGCTGGCTCCCGCCTGGCACGGCCACGGTCGGCTCGCCGGTGGGCGACCCCGAACGTATCGCCGATACCGAGGCGGAAAGCAGCGTCACCTTCACGTACGGCAGTTGGCTGGCCGATACCGAATGCACCCAGGCCATGTGGGAGGCGGTCGTGGGCGCCAACCCCGCCCGTCAACGCGGCGCTGAGCTGCCGGTGACCGGCATCAGCGTGGTGGAGGCGATCGCCTTCACCCATGCCCTCCGCCCGCATGTCGGAGGTGCACGCGTGCGGCTGCCATCCCGGGCCGAGTGGGAGCGCGCCTGTCGCGCCGGGACCTCCACCCGCTTCGCCACCGGCGATGACCTGATGTCGCTCAAGGGTTTCGCCAATGTCAGCGACATCGCCCGTCGCGCGAAGATCAACGAGCGCAGCGAGGTCACCTTCAGCGATGGCTTCAGCGAACTCGCGCCGGTCGCCAGCTTCCGGGCGAACCGCTGGGGCTATTACGACATGCACGGCAACGTCACCGAGTTCTGTCTCGCCTTCTGGGAATCGCTGCCGCCGGTCTGCAAGGATCCGTTGACCGACGATGATGCGCAGGCCCAGACTGGGTTCCTGCGCGGTGGCAGTTTCGCCAAAGGCACTACCGCGCTGCTGCGCTGCGCGGCGATGCCCTTTCTCGGCAAGGACGCCAAGACCGACGACGTCGGCTTCCGCTTCCTGATCGAGGATCGGCACTGACCTCGGGTGGGCTATGGCCCGTTGATGAGCCTGAGAGCCGGCGAGGGGGCGCCCCAATGCTGTAAGGCCGAATCCTGAAGTCAGGAGAAGGACAACCAGCCACAGAGCCCTCAGAGAGCACAGAGAGGGCCAATTCTACAGCTCGGTGCTCTCTGTGGGCTCTGTGGCTATGCCTTTCCTCCCTCTACGTTGCGTTAGCCAAACAGCATTGAGCGGGCGCCTGGAAGCACCTTGCCACAGGGTTGCGTGCAGACGTGCACGTCTTCTCCTGCGCGATCGATGACCACCTCCTCTCCCTTCGATCCCCGCGCG
>JANPIY010000955.1:0-6147 GCA_031425255.1 Planctomycetota bacterium | reverse complement strand
GACCGCTTGTGATCGTGCTTTCCCAGCACTGGAAGTGCTGGGCTGGACGTTGGGCGTCCCTGCGGGACTCAGGTGAAGCGACGACTCACGGCTGGTGGGTCTTGTGGGTAATGGACAGGTCTGAATGGGTGGACACACCCTATGCCGGATAGGAGGCGTCTGCATGGGCAGGCAAGCCGCTCACCGTCGAGGCAAAGCTCGCCGTGCTCAGCGTCGAAGCGAAGCCCGACAAGAACCAAGAAGGGGAGGTGGTCCGCTTCACGTTCACGGAGAAGTCTCCGCCCTATGGGAGGCCGCATGGAGGGAACGCAATCGTCATGGCCCGCGTGCGCTCCGCCCAGGGGGCGGTCATCGGGTCATTGGGAAACGTCGGTGAGGTATCTCCGGGTCGATCGCGATCGCGACACGGACAGCATCTGGCATCTGGCAGAATCACCCAGCTGCAGTGGCCACTTTTTTTTTGGCGCTCCATTTTTCATGATTCTATATCCCGACACTCCCGTTATGAATCGACCTCCTCCTCGCTAGCCGGGCCTGGAAGCACGGGAAGGATCATCACTGATGAAACGCGCACCATTTTGGCCACGGATGATCTGGCAATGCCTGGGAATAATCGCCCTCCTAGGAACCGCAGCCTGGGGCACCGTTGGCTTCGGTATACCTGCAATCACGAGCATGCATGGCTACGACCTTTTTGTTATACTCATCTATCTGGCAATCGGGCCATTGGCGCTGTACCCCCTCGCCCTGCTCGCTGCGAGGAATCCACGCCGATACGGGGCCCTGACCATCATGGCTGGTTTGACAACCGCTTTCATGGCTCTGTATGTGATTCCTCATGAGAACATGCGCGGGAAGTTGTTTTTCGAAAGCACCGCCATGCTCCTCTCCGTCAGTCTCCCCATGCTGATCGTCGGCATCTGGGAGTGCTTCACCGGAGCAGTGGAAGACTCAAACGGAAGGACAGGCATCTGATCGAATCCGCGATGACATGATCGCGACTCGATGCCTACCCAGAGTTCCAGTCCACAGGTCCCAGATCGACGAGGTCGCCCCCCGATGAGCATGGAGGCAATAAAGGACCTGCGCCTTTTTGATGCGTCGACCTGGGCCCACGCATCTCCGGGCCGTGCTTCACGTGATTACGTTTTACCTAACGGAGTAAGTGTGGGCAGGCGCAGGAAAAAGACCTCGGAGATAGGCATATGCCACGTTGGATGACAGCTGAGGTGGTCTTCTCATCACCTGAATCCGGCGGGCGCCAGTTCATGCCGGTCGGTTCAGGCTATGCTCCCTACCTCCGATGTCTGCCAAGTGGCGAAGACATGGCAGTGCGGCTGCATGAGGTCCCTCCAGAGGTGAGGCACGGCGATCCCTTCCTCGTCACGATAGAAATCATGTACGAGCCCAGGATCCCCTACGCTGGAATCGAACCGGGAAGTCGGTTCGACTTGGTCGAAGGACAGCGCATTGTTGCATCGGGTGTGTGCACGAAGCTGCAGCCAGCCAAATGAGTAGAGGCAGCGGGACAACATGGGGCGAAAAGATGGACAGACATTACGCGGCAGATCCAGAAGAGTCGCTCCCTCTATGGTTTTTCCACCTTCGGAGCGCTGTCCTCGCGCACGCGCCGCAACACCTCCCGCCAGGGATTGCCGATGCCGATGAGGGTCAACGTATCCCCTTGGATCGTCGCCGTGAATTTGAAGCTCTGTTTGACGAAAGTCCCCTTCTCGCCGTTATCGAACTCGACGGTCTCTTCGTAGATGTCGCCGGCGAGCGTGTAGGTGCCGCCTTTGTGGACGGTCTTGCCGCCCTGCGCATCGGCCTGGGCATTGGTCCAGCGGTTCTCCGTGCAGATCTTGAAACGCGCACCGGTGGCAGGCGGCTCGGCGATCTTCCCTGGTTGCCCGAGGAGCACCCAGGTCCCGACCAGCTCTTTGGCGAGTGGTGCCGGCGTGACCGTGACCGCCTGGTCCTCCGCGCCCAGGGCCGCTGACATGAGGTTGGCGGCCAGGAGCGTGCCGAGCATGACCGCAGCGACGATGGGGTTTCTCATGGCCTATCCTCGATGGGTACGATGGATCCGAGCATTCACGGCAGCGCGTCGCAGATGGAATACCGGTCCGCCGACTTCGGGCGTAAGAGATTTCTGCGGTCATCGGGGGCGCTGTCGAGCATCACCTCGGGTCCCACGACACCCTCCTAGTCATAGAAGAACATCTGGAGCGAAAAGGTGGAGCGCTTCCCACGGGTGTCCATCACGCTCACGCGAGCGGATCCCCATGGATACCTCCTCGGCGCGTTTGGTCGCCGCACGTACCTCGGGCGGCGAGGCCAGGGGGGATGGCGTGATCAGTAGGCGCTGTGCAATCAACGAGAGAGGATCGGGCCGCAGAGACGCAGAGACGCAGAGACGAGAAGTCCCTGTTCTTGTCTTCCTCTGCGTCTCTGCGTCTCTGCGGCCAGCCTTTTTCTCCAATCGATTCCGAGAATAGACGACGTGCTTGCCGTTTCCCAACCCACTCATCTCGCCGAGGAACCGGGTGTGGTTCCCCGCCGCGGAGAGCCCTACAGAGACGGCATCCCGAACGTCGGGAACAGGTCGCCGCCCGCCCAGTCCACCGCGTCCGCACGCGTGGCGATCTCGGTCTTCCAGTCGGTCGGCTCGGCGTGCGGCCAGGGATCGCCGTTGCGCGCGACGATGGAGATGCGCCGGTCGGTGCGGCCGGTGAAGCCCATCCGGACCCCAGGATTGGTGCCGCCCTTCTCCAGCTCGAAATGATCGCCGGCCTTGGCCTTGACCCAGTCGAAGCCGTGAAAGCCGTGGCTGCTGTATTGGTCGGTCGCCGCCACGGCGTCGTTGAGCATTGCGATCTGGGTCCGGTCGCTCATCAGCGGGTTGTTGTTCGAGCGGCACGCCAGCGTCGCGCAGAGCCGGGCCAGGTCGACGACCGCCGTCGAGAGACCGCCGGCGCCGTCATAGACCTCGTAATTCTCATGGCCGTATTGGACCGGGACCAGGCGGCGGTCATCGTGGATCGCACTCCTGCCCGTCGCCAGGTTCTTGGTATGGTGGCGCACATGGCCCGCCGGTTGCATCTCCAACCGCGAGCGCGAGCCCACCGTCCGCGTCATGTGGAGGGGATCGAGCACCGCCTGCTTGAGCGCCCCTTCGAAATCCGTCGTCCCGGCGATCTTGGCGGCGATCAGCCCGAGCAGGAAATAATCGGTCCGCCCATAGTCCGAGGTGGTGCCCGGCGTCCCGATCAGGTTCTTGGCGGCGATCATCTGGGCGATCTCGGCCTGGGTCAGCGGCTGGTTGCGCTTGGGAGTGCCGGTGTCAGCGATGACATCGCTGACCGCACCTCGGACGCTGCCCTGATCGATGCCGGAGCAGCTTTCGAGCAGGTGGCGGACGGTGATCGTCGCGAAGTCGGAATCCGGATCCGCTCCATTCGGCTTTGTGAGCTGGAGGATCTCCTGCATGCGGCTGTTGCGCGACCACGTAGTGTCGGCGAGCAGCTTCCATACCGCGAGCGCGACGAAGGTCTTCGACACGCTCGCCGCGCGGAACAGGCTGGTCGGCTCGACCGTGGGATAATCGGCCTCGGCATAAGTATAGCCCTTGGCATAGACCAGCCGGGTGCCCTCGACCACGGCCAGGGCGGCGCCACGCAGCCGATGCGCCCGGACGTAGGTCTCCATCCAGGTGTCGAGTTCCGCCGCCTTGGTCCGGTCGGCCGGGGCGAGTCCGAGGGGGGACGGTCCGCTCACCCGGAAGGTCCGTGCCCGTACGTCGTCGCCCTCGGCGAAGATCGCTGAAAAGCGGACTTCGTTGTTCACCACCGCGGTGCCGATGCGGATCGGGTAGCGGCGGCTCGCCTGCTGGGTCTGCATCTCGCTCTGCATCTCGTTGGGGCCCAGATCGGAGCGCGACGATTGACTGTTGAGGAGCCGACTGTCGACAAACATCCGCGCGACGCCACCCAGGTGGGTCATCGCCACTAGGGCGGGCCGCGCCGCGATCGCATCCAGCGCGTCGTAGCGCTGCTGGCGCTCGGGGTTCTTGTCGTCGACCGCCTCCGCGTTCCACGCCTCACCCTTGGTGTTGGCGCCCCAGATCGCGCAATAGCGCACGGTGCTGCCGGTGCCGAAGCAGTCGACCCACAGCAGGATCTTGCCGGTGTCGTGGTGGAATGCCGTCTCGGCGATATATTCCTCGGCCGTCAGGTTGGGCCGCAGCAGCGGCATCTCGTCCATCTCGCGAAAGCACACCGCATAGACTGCGCTGCCCGAGGAACCCGTGGCGGTGATGATATAGGGATGGAGCGGCCGCGGCGCGGTCGCCAGCTCGGCGACCTTGGCGTCGAGCGCCTCGCGGGTGAGGCGCAGGAAGGACTGCCCGCGGAACGGGCGGTCGTACTTCACCATCACGCCGGTGTAGACCGGCACGTCGGTCGGCCCCGCCAGCGACAGCGAGACGGTGCGGAATCCCTCGCCCTGCTCGTCGCGCCACTGCGCGTAGATCTCCTGCGGTGCCGCGAGGCAGACCTTGAGATTGTTCTGGGTGAAGATCATGACGTGCTCCTCGAGGGGTGGCCGCGGCGCCTGCCAAAAGGAGCCGCGGTTTGGGCACCCTAAAGAGGCCGTCGCGTTGCGGCAAGTCGCGTCCCCGGTCGCGTGCAGCATGTGGTCATCACCAGGGATCAATGGGAGTAAGCTGGCCGCAGGGACGCAGAGGCGCAGAGGAAGACAAGACCAGGGGCTTTGTATCTCTGCGCCTCCGCGGCTCTGCGGCCCGATCTTCTCTCATCGACTGCCCCGCACCCACTGATCACGCCGAAGGGTCAGTTTTTCTCCAGCCATCACTCGTCTCCCAGCGAGCTACCACCCCAGCTCATGTCCCATCAGCCGGTCTCTCCGAACGAAAGACGCTGAGGACGGAGTCTCGGTGCGAGCCCACAGGGACTCAGGCATAAGCGACGACTGCGACGTGTGGGTAATACACAGGGCGTCCACCCGGATCTGGCACGACTCTCTGGCGTGGAGACCAAGGCCCTCAAGCGGGCGATGCTTCGCGATCACGACCGCTTCCCCGATGATGTCCGCTTCCAACTGACGGCCGAGGAGGCCATGGAGGTGAGGTACCAATCTGGCACCTCAAAGACCACATGCGGGCGCTGCCAATGAGAAGCCGATGGGGTTCGAATTGGAATAGCCGGGCGCCACCGGCCCCTGCTTGCCGCGCCAGGCTGGGCGTGATCATCCGCCGCTCACCCGCTCCCATGAGGCGTTATGCAGACGACGGCTTCCGGTCTCCAGTTCGACGACACCACGATCGGCACCGGCGCGGTCGCCAAGGCCGGCAAGAGCGTCACCGTCCACTATACCGGCTGGCTATGGAAGGACGGCGCCAAGGGCGCGAAGTTCGATTCGAGCAAGGATCGTGGTGATCCGTTCGTGTTCGCGCTCGGCGCCGGCCAGGTCATCAAGGGCTGGGACGAGGGCGTGTCGGGCATGCTGGTGGGCGGCAAACGCACGCTCGTGATCCCGCCGCAGCTCGGCTACGGCGCGCGCGGCGCCGGCGGCGTCATTCCGCCGGACGCGACGCTGCTCTTCGAGGTCGAACTGCTGAAGGCGTGAAGCGGGGGCTGGGCTCTCACCCGACGCCCGGCCTGATGTGTGCAGACCGATGCCTGTCCTCTCATTCCTCCCATGGTTTATGCCTGAGCCCCCAACGGGGGCGGAGCAACGCCAGCCCGGCGCTTCAGCGCTGTCCATTACCCATAAGTCGGGCCACGCGAACGGCACCACCCCAGGACGCATCTCGGGCGCGAGAGCCCCGGAGGGGCGCCCAACGTCCAGCCCAGCACTTCCAGTGCTGGGACACAGATGAAAAACAGAATAGTCCCGTAGGGGACGCTGTCGCTCGGAGGCGCTTTAGCGCCGACTTTAACGGACATGCGGTGAAGCCCCATTACGCAATCTACATGTGCGAATTCCGCGCGGCCCCAGTCGGTCCTGACCCACCCCCAACCCACAGCTCCCCTACGGGCCTGACGCCTTGGACCGTGTTACCCAGCACTGGAAGGGCTGGGCTGCACGTTGGGCGTCCCTGCGGGACTCAGGCAGAAGCGACCGTTC
>JANPIY010000954.1:0-9633 GCA_031425255.1 Planctomycetota bacterium | reverse complement strand
AGCTGAACGGACGCGCGGTGGTGGTGTTGTCGAACAACGACGGGTGCGTGGTGGCCCGATCGCGTGAGGCCAAGGCGCTCAAGATCACCATGGGCGTCCCCTTTTTCCAGATTCGCCAGCACGCCGACGCCGGCCGATTGGTGGCACTGAGCAGCAACTACACGCTGTATGGTGACCTGTCGCACCGCGTGGGCTCCGTGCTGGGGGAGACTGGATATCCGCAAGAAATCTACTCGATCGATGAGAGCTTCCTGGACCTGACGGACGACCCGAATCCACTGCGTACAGCGACCGATGCACGGGCGCTTGTCGCGCATGACGTGGGTATCCCTACCAGCGTGGGGATTGGGGCCACCAAGACCCTCGCCAAGCTGGCCAGCGACCTGGCCAAGGACATGCCCGCTGGAGTCTATCAACTGCCGCCGCCAGGGCCGGCCCTGGCTGATGCGTTGCGGCACGTCCCCATCATCGACGTGTGGGGCATCGGTGGGCGGGTAGGCGCGACGCTGCTGGAATGGGGCGTGCGCACCGCCCTGGACTTGGCGCGCATGAACGTCCACACCATGCGCGAGCGTTATGGCGTGACGGGCGCGCGGGTGGTGCAGGAGCTGCGCGGAGAATCGTGCATCGACCTGGAGGAGGTGCAGCCAAAGCAGACCATAACGTGCTCCCGTTCATTTGGCGTCCAGGTGACAGCGTTGGACGACCTGCGGGCGGCGGTTGCGTCCTTCGTTGAGCGTGCCTGCGAGAAGGCCCGCGCGGGTCATCGCGCAGCAACGGCGCTCACCGTGTTCCTGGAAAATGACCGCTTCAATCCCCAGGCGCCGGCGTGCTCAGGTTCGCTGACCTACCGCCTGGCATTACCAACCAACCTCACCGCCGAGCTGATGGGCCACGCCGACAGCCTCCTGCGCCACATGTGGCGCGTTGGCGGCCTATGGAAGAAAGCCGGCGTCATGCTGCTGGGATTGATTGATGATCGCAGCCAACAGGAAAGCTTTCTGGATCCCGTGGACCGTGAGCGTGGCAAGGCCTTGGCTGCCGTGGTCGATGTCATCAATGGGAAGCACGGTCGGATGCTGATGCGCAGCGGGACAGCGGGGCTCAGTGGTCAGTGGCGACCGCTCGCTGATCGATGTTCGCCACGGTATACGACGCGGTGGGAGGAGGTATTGAGGGTGGGGTGATAGGTGCGCAGCGGGCGGCCTGCAGCGCGGATTTGAAGGACTTTCACATGGGCGCAGCCGATTGGGAGTATACCCGGTCTAATCAAATCGCTTGATCGAAAGGCTCAGCAGTGATTTCATCATTCTAAAGAGGATAATCATGGAGTGCGCTGAAACTACTATCGCGCCACCAACTATGCAGTTTGCTACAACCCTGGTGGTGCCCATGTCTGCAACCAATGCCCCTGACGTGGCAGCTCCCGTGGTGGCAACCTCTCCACACTTCACGATCAACGATACGGCAACGAGAGCGGAGAGCGCGGCAATCTGAACAACCAGATTATCCTGAAACCAGTCGGGCGTTTTCTTGATCATCGTTATCAACTCGATCTTCCTCTCTCCATTTGTTTTGCCCACTTTTGCAACCCACCCGTCAAGAGGAAGGGCGGCCATTATTGAAATGGCCGTTAATCCAAGACCAGCAAATACGCCAACAATTTGAGCAAATTCCATTGCGTTTTTCAAAAGACGGTCTTCTTGTACCATCGAGACGAACGGCCAACAGGCTGCAAAGCCTATCCCGAATGACAGTAAATATCTTAGGTATTGTTTCACTCCTCACCGAGCCACGAAATCAGCTCATTGTGCATGGCATTATCTATTTGCGTTCTCTTGATGACTCTCTCCTTGTCCACTTCGATGAAAACTAACCTACGCATGCCCTTAGTAAAGGACAGTACATCAGTAGGATTTCCGGTGTCTTCCTGAGGGACCACGGTGCAGTCTTCTAACTTGAGCGTATCTCGTTCGTTCGGGGAGTTGGTTGCCAAACGCGACATTCCGGGAACGTATCTTGCCAGCGCTTCCTTCACCTTTGCCGTCGTAAACCAGCCCTCATCAACCGGCTCGTAGACGATTGAAATCTTTCCGGCTCCGATATTATCCGCCAACTCGGATTCATGATAGTCCACTGATCTGGAGCCGGTCGCACCTGGTTTTCGCCTCAGGTCCAGAATCACTTTTTTCCACTTACCTCCTGCCGTCAGTCCATCGTAAAAGGTACCTGTCGGAACAGCGTCATATGCAACGTAATTGACGCCGGTCATTTTCTTAACCCACCAAGCTATATCACCAATATGGGGGCCGTTTCTGGTGGCCTGAAGAATTAGCTGATTCCCATTAAGTGGGATTACTATCCAACTCGGATGAATCCATTCATGGCCGTCCTTTAGCTCCACCAATTTAACCTCCTCCTCCCCGGACTTCCACTGTGCCGGTTTCCTGCCTGGGCTAAAGATGCCGCCCTCTATCAATACATAGGGCCTTTTTTCGTCAGCGATCTTCCACGCGTTTACGAGGGCAAAGTGCCTTCCATTTTTTACCCTTATACTCCTCCCCTTCATCCCTTTTATTTTGGGGATGATGTCTTCCCATTTCACATCATCGAGAGTTCGGTTTTTCCCTTTCCCACGCTCTCTGTTTTCCTGGGACTGAAGCCGAAACCGATCCAGGAATAAAGACACTTTCATTGGATGAACTTTCTCATTTGCAGGCCGGCATCGATATGCTGGTTCATGGTTGGTCGAATTTTCATGACCATGAATAGCGGTGAATCACCCGCCTTGCCTGAGAAATTTGGCAAAAATCGGCCGGTTGGGGCAGAGTGTGGATACCGCTAGGTACTGCCCAGCCCGCTTAGTCACCTTGAATGGGCTCTAAGTTGCCCCACCGTTGCCCCAAGGAGCATTTAGATTCTCTGTAACCCCTTGGCCTCATTGGTGGGCCTGCCGGGACTCGAACCCAGAACCGAGCGATTATGAGTCGCCTGCTCTAACCATTGAGCTACAGGCCCACGCGGAGATCGCCGTGGACGGGCGGCACGCTAGGTGGTCATCCGGGTTCGGCAATGTGGCGACCCGGTCGTCAGGTCATCCGCGGGAGCATTGGCCGGGAAGCCGTTTAAACCGCAGAGTGCGCAGAGGCCGCAGAGCAGGGGATGCGAGCTCTGCGCCCTCTGCGGTTCGACCGGTCTTCGCTGGTCTTAGCGGCGAAATGGACCCCGTGGCCCGGGCCTGACCGCCGACTCTTTCCTCGGCTGGACTGGCACTCTCCGCGCTAGGCGATGACATGAAAAATCCGCTGACCCCCATCATGGATTCGGTGAAGAAGAACCGCTTCGGACAGCTCTTGCTCGCCACCGCCGCGGGGTGGAGCGAGGTGCGGGTGAGCCGGCTCGCGGCCTCGCTGTCGTTCTATGCCATGCTTTCGATGGTGCCCCTGCTCATCACCTTCCACGCCATCGCCAGCCTGTTCATGAACCAGGAGTCGCTGTCGACCAGCGTCGACTTGCAATTGTCCCAATTCATCGGGGCGGACCAGGCCCAGGCCTTGCGCAGCATGATCGACCGGGCCCAGTCCCCGTCCCTTGCCTCGCTTCAGACCATCATCGGCTCGGTGCTGACCTTCGTGACCGCCGCGGGCGTCTTCATCGAGTTGAAGGATTCCATGGATGCGGTCTGGAAGACTCCCAAACAAGCGCGGGCCGGCTTCGGTTCCTGGGTCCGGTCCTACTTCGCTCCCATGAGCATGGTCTTGGGGTTCGGCTTCCTGCTGCTGACCTCCTTGCTGCTGCAGGCGCTCCTACAGATCGCGACCACCTCGTTGGGACTGTGGCAGCCAGCGTTGGTCGCCATCCTCGCGGTCGGTGGGATCGTCATCTCCTGGCTGGTGTCATCCGCCCTCTTCGCCGCCATCTTCCGCTGGCTGCCGACGCAGCGCGTGGACTGGCGGGACATCTGGCTGGGAGCGGTGATCACCGCCTCGCTCTTCCTCCTCGGGCAGTGGGGCATCAGCTTCTACATCGGCCAGTCCGACTTCTCCGGCAAGTACGGCTCAGCAGGCCCGATCATCGCCATCATCGTGTGGGTGTACTACTCGTCACAAATCCTCTTCACCGGCGCCGTGCTCACGCGCGAGCATGCACGGGCGGCCGGTCGCTTCCGTGAACCGAAGCCGGCCGAAGGGGCACCAGCTCCCATCCCGGGCGAGTGAAGCTCATCCACCATCATCGATCCGTCATCTATCGCGAGGTACGAGGTACGAGGTGCGAGGTGCGAGGTGCGAGGTGCGAGGTGCGAGGTGTGAGGTGCGAGAAATTGCGTTCGCGTTCAGGTGAACAGCCCAGGGAGCACACCGTCGCTGTCGGCGAATCGTGGCGTGTCGACGCCGACATGACGGAGCATGCCCAGCCACAGATTCGCGAGCGGAGTCTGATTGGAGGCGTAGACCAGGTGCTGGCCCTGATTGATGCCGCCGCCGCCGTGGCCAGCGAGCAGCGTGGGCGTATCGCGTATGTCATGGTTGGTGCGCACGCCGCTGCCGTAGGCGATCATGGTGTGGTGGAAGATCGAACTGCCGTCCGGTTCCTTGATGGCCTTGAGGCGATCGATGAGGTAGGCCACCAGCTCGAGCTGCTTCTGGTCCCGCGCTATGGAAGCGCGGTAGGCATCGCTTTTGGTGGTGCAATGCGTGGAGGTGTGACCGATCACCTTGTACCCGAGGTCGGTGAAGATGCCTTCGACCGGCTGACGGTAGGTGATGACCCGCGTCATGTCG
Organism: Planctomycetota bacterium; assembly: GCA_031425255.1. Taxonomy (GTDB): domain Bacteria; phylum Planctomycetota; class UBA11346; order UBA11346; family UBA11346; genus BOG-1363. The sequence continues at coordinate 4,852 of JANPIY010000954.1, read as the reverse complement.
GTCTGGATGGCGGCGACCATCAGGTCATACATGACCGTGATCTCCTCGATGGTGTTCAGCTTGCCCTCTGGGCGTTCCAACGGGGCCTTGGGCTTGGGACGGTCCAGCCATTCCTCGCTTTTTTTCAGACGCACTTCGATGTCGCGCACGGAATCGAAGTAGCCCTCGATCTTCTCACGATCATTTTTCGACACCTGGCGGTGCATGGACTTGGCGTCGGTCATCACCGCATCGAGGACGCTGCGGTCGTGGTCGATGTGATACTGACGCTCGGCGAGCGGCACCTCGCTGGCGCCGAACAGCCGGTCGAAGAACGCCACGGGACTGGTCTCGCCCGCGATGGCATTGCCGGTCGCACCCCAGGACAGCGAGCTGCCGGGGCCATAGCCGTCGCCTGGGACGGAGTTGCTCAATTCGATCGCAGGGAAGCGCGTTTCGACTCCCAGATGACGAGCGGCGACCTGATCGACCGACACCGTGTTCTGGAATTGTTTCCCCGGTGTCGCCGTCACGTCCGCACTGGTCAGCCAGGTGGTGGTGGCCCAGTGACCCTGGGTGGCGCGTTTGTTGGACAAGTTGCTGAACACGCAGAAATCAGCCTGGTGCCGCGCCAACGGTTGGAGGCAGGTGCTCAGGTCGTAGTCGCGTCCGGCCTTCTTCGGGAACCAGTCGTCCCTGGACACGCCCCAGGAATAGCTGAGGAAGATCAGGCGTTTCGCCGGCTTCACTCCGCCAGGAGCCGGTTCCGCCGCCCACGCGGTGGCCGGCAGGAATGTTTCCAACAGCGGTAGGCAGATGGTCGCCCCCAGACCGCGCAGGAGGACGCGACGAGTGAGCGGGTGGATGGTTTTCATGGCAGCCTTATTTCGTCAGGAAGGGTCGGCTCTGGACGATATGGCGTAACAACGTGCCGAGCCCGTAGCCGTCCTTGATGGTGGCGGCGGCGATGTGGTCGACGCTGTCCTGATCGGTGAAGCCGACGGTGCGGCCGAGGGCATAGGTCATCAGATTGCGCGTCAGGACCCGGACCAGGTGATCGCGATCCTCCATCAGGCGCTGGCGCATCTGCTGGTAGTCGGCGAATGACCGTTTGCCATCCGGCATGACGCCCGCGGTGAGGATCGGAAACACCTGCGAGCCGTCTTCGGACGACACCTGCGTACGCACCAGACCGACGGGATCGAACCGCTCCAGGGCGAATCCCAGCGGATCGATGCGACGATGGCAGGATTGGCACTGGGCCTTGGTCATGTGCTGATCCAGCGTGTCGCGGATGGCCCGCGTGCCGATCTGCTTCTCATCCAGCATCGGCACATTTGCCGGCGCGGGCGGCGGTGCGCGATCGAGGATCTTACGCAGGATGAAGGCACCGCGCTCGACGGGCGAGGTGCGGTCTCCCGTGCCGGTAAGCGTCAGGATGGCGGACTGACCGAGCAGACCGCCACGCACCGAGCCGAGCGGCAGCTTCACCTTCTGGAAAGCATCGCCGGTGACGCCCGGCAAGCCGTAGAACCGCGCGGCGATGCTGTCGACCATTACGAAGTCCGACTGGATGAGCGCATGGATCGGCAGGTCGTCGCGCAGCAGGGTGTGGAAAAATCCCACGGTCTCTTGACGGGTACTGCGCTGGGTGGCGTCGTCGTAGCCAGCGCCATGCGTGGCGTCCGGTGCGATCGCGGCGAGGCGATGCAATTCGAGCCAGCCGGACAGGAAGGTCGCGACGAAACGTTCGGAACGTGGCGAGGCGACCAGGCGGGCGAGCTGAGCCGCCAGTACGGCCGGCTGACGCAGGGTGCCCGACTCGACGACGCGCCACAGGTCGTCGTCTGGCGGCGCGCTCCACAGGAAATAGGAGAGCCGGATCGCCAGCTCCCGGTCGCTCAGCGGCCGGGTCCCCTGGCCCTCCGGGCGCGGTTCGTAGAGGTAGAGGAATCGCGGCGACGCCAGCACCACCGCCAGGGTGTCCTTGAGCGCGTCGGGGAAGGTCGCGCCGTGCGCGCGCCCGGCGCTGAAGAGCTCCATCAAGCGGTCGACATATGCCGGCTCCGGTGCCTGCCGACGGAACGCCTCGAAGGCGAAGCGTTCGATGACGCCTCGGGCATCGGCATCGCCGAGTTTGACCAGCTCACGGCCCGCGAATAATCGACTCGGCGCGAGCGGCGTTGCGGGTTGCGGTAACGGACCGTCGACCTCCAGGGAGTCGATCCACAGGTTCGGACGCTGGTCTTCCAGCAGTTCGCCGACGGCCGGAAAAGTGAAATAGTACGCGGGTGCTTTTTCTAACGCCGGCACTTTCGCTCGCCGCCCGTTGCGGCGTTCGAATGCCAGGCGGTTGGAGCGGATGCCACCGTCCATCTCGACGGTGAATTCGATCACTTGCGGCGCTGCGACGGTACCGGTGACCTGATAGTAATCCACCGCATCCGGGAGCTGACTGCGGAAGTTGCCACGCACGATTTTGAGAAACAGGTCGTCCTGCGGGATGGGGCTGTCCGCGCCACAACGCACCCGCACGCGGTAGAGCCCCGGCGTCGGGTTGTTGCCGAAGGTGTAGTCGACCCACGGTCTGAGTCCACGAAACGGAATCACTGCGCCATGCTGCGCCGCCTCCCGTGCCCGATAGTCGTCGATCAGTTTGCGCTCCGCCTGGGCGATCGTCAGTTTGAGCGCGTTGCCTTTCTTCTTGCCCGCCTCGGTCGTGGTGATGTCGGCGATGGTCTTCTCCAAGTTCTTGGATTCTTTGGCGAAGGCCGGCTCCGCGCTGCCGAACTCGACGAGTTTCGTTTGCGAGCCCGCAGGTTTCTTGCCGGTGACGATCACGCGGCCGAGCACGCGCTTGCCCAATTCCAGGTACCGTTCCAGGTGCAACGAGGAAAATTCCTGGGCTTGGCCGAGGGTGTCAAAACCGTCGAGCTTCTCGTCTTCCGGCAGGAATCCGCTGTCGATCGCCATCCCAAACAGATGGCGGATGGTCTCGGCGTATTCGCGGCGGTTGAGCCGTCGCACCACGATGTCGCCCCCGCTGTCCACCAGCCGCCGCCGGGCGAGCGCCAGGTTGGTGGTGAGCGTCTCCAATACATCGGCCAGTTCGAGTTTGCTCGGCTGTTTCTCCTCGGGGGGAGGCATCTCGCTGAGGTTCAAGGCATCCAACACGTCCTGCCACCGCTGGGCCACCGCCGCATCGGCGATGCTGCGCGGCAGGGTATCGAACCGCTGGGAGCCTTTCTGTTTCTCCGCCCCGTGACACCGCACGCAGTAGGTGCTGAGGAAGCGGTCGATCGCCGGTGCGATGTCCGCCGTCCAGGCACCGGCCTGGACCATGATGCACAACACCAGCGGCAGCAGCCGACGCGCGGCGAAGCCCTGGCGGATTGACGGTGGGATCATGGACATCGAACTTCCTCGAACCTCGTTGATCGAGGCGCACGGTGACGCCCCAGTGTAGAGAGCCGCGAATGACGTGGGAAGGTGCGCCATGATGGGAAACCGTCCAGAAACCGCTCTGCGACCTCGGCCAGACGGTTTCTGATGAGTTGCGCGGTCTGAACTCCAGCCACACAGTCACGCCCATGCCCATGCGCCCAGTCCGACCTGGATGTGCCTCCATCAACGATGTGGCGCGTCTCGCTGGAGTGACCAAGTCGACCGTCAGCAAGGCCCTCAGCGCGGCCTCCGGACGCTACCGCGTCGCTCACGAAACCCGCCAGCGCGTGCTGGCGGCGGCGCGGGATCTGGGCTTCGACCTCGCCGAACGCGCTGGGCGCAAACACGGCCGCCTCGCTTTGCTGTTCTGCGGCGATTCGCCCAATCTCGACGGCATCAATCTGGCTATGCATACCGCGCTCATCGCCGCGGTGCGCGATCGTCGTTGGGAGGTGGTCTACCAATCGCTCGACCGTGTGCCGCGCGATGCACGTGTGCGTGCGCTCCAGGACGTCGATGGCTCCTTGCTGGTCGGCCGCCTGCCCGATCGCCGCGAAGCCTGGCCCGCGCTGATCGAGGAACTCGCCGGTCTGCCGCCAGCGGTGGTCATCGACTCCGGCTTCGATCTCGACCTCCCGCAAGTCGCTCCCGACGACGCGAGCGGCACCGCCGACTTGGTGCAGGACCTCATCACGCGCGGCCATCGACGACTGGGCGTGGTGGGGCGTCTGATGAAACCCCATCAGCATGGCAGCCACCGCCGCCGCCACACCGCCTTCCTACGTGCGGCGGAGATCGGCGGCGTGTCAGCGGTGGATTGGTGCGACCGCAGCGATGCCGAAGTGGTCGCGGCGATGGCACAGGCCGGAGCCGACGCGCCGACGGCGCTGGTGGGTCTGAGTGGCTGGCGCTTTCCCTCGATGTGGTCGGCCTTGGTGCGGGCGGGGCATGACATGCCGCGCCGACTCGCGCTCGCCACCTGCGACGATCCCTCCTTCAATGGTCAGATGGATCCGGCGATCACCGGCCTGACCTGGTCCATGCCCGCGTTGGTATCGGCGGCTCTCGATCTGCTGGAGGACGCTCTCGCCCGTCAGACGCTCGGCCCGTCACGGATGATCCCTCAGGAGGTGCTCCATCGGGAGTCGACCCTTGGATGGCGTGCGATGAGATGAGCGCTTGACCTGGAAATGCGCTGCGAGCTAAATCGCATAATCGGGCCTGCGCGGCTCGTGAGCGGGGCTCGTGGTCGCCTCAGCGATGCTTAATGCCAACACACGCGCCAATATCCCGTCATCTGCCGGCGTTCATGAGCCACCCATACCCGCGGTCAGCGCTCTGGAGTACACATCAATGATTGCCCTGCCGGCTGGCAGCCGGCCGTCCCAAGGAACTCGCTGTCCTTGGATCGTCCTGCGAAACTTCAGCC
>JANPIY010000953.1:0-2033 GCA_031425255.1 Planctomycetota bacterium | reverse complement strand
CCCACAGGCGGCCGAGGCCGATGTTGCGCCGATAGCCCGGGCTGTGGAGCAAACGCATTTCCAGCTGCGGCGAAATTTCCATGCGGTGCACAGGAAGCCGGCGCTCTACGCGATGCCTCTTCTCGGCGTGCGAGAAAGATGAACTCCACAGCACGACGCGGTGGCCCGCTGCAACCAGGGCGTTGGCAAGATTGATCGCGCGCATGGGTCTTGGGTGGCCAGGGTCATCCGGAAGCGGCTCGCCCGTCTGCAGAACCCAGACCGTCAATGGCGGGCTCATCTTGGCGTGCAGATCGCGTCGACGATCCGCGCCGCCGCGGCACCGTCCCCATAGGGCGCTACGTCGCCTCCGCTAGAGCCCACGGCTGCAAGAATGGCCGCACGGATCGGCTCGGCCCGCTCAGGCGAAACAAGACGATTCCAGCCAGCATCGACCAGTTCCACCCACTCGGTTTCATCGCGCAGCGTCACGCACGGGACGCGATGGAAGAAGGCTTCCTTCTGCACGCCGCCCGAGTCGGTCGCGATCACGGCGGCATGCTTCTCGAGCCGAACCATGTCCAGGTAGCCGACCGGCTCGATGATCGTGAGTTGCTTCAGCCCCGGGGTATCCCGCAGCTTGGCACGGGTACGTGGGTGCATGGGCCACACGACTGGCAGCTCGGCGGCGACCGCTTGGAGGCCGCGCACGATGGCCGCCAGCCGGATCGGGTCGTCCGTGTTCTCGGCCCGATGGATCGTGGCCAGCGCATAGGGTCCGGCTCGCACCCCGAGGCGAGCCAGGCCGTCGTCCCCGGCGCTTACGCGCGCACCGTGCAGCAAAGCGACGTCGTACATCACGTCACCGACCAAGTGGACCGCCGCCGGGTCCACTCCTTCCCGCCGCAAGTGACCTTCGGCCGCCGCGGTTGGAACGAACAACCAGGTCGACAATCGATCCGTGAGGACGCGATTGATTTCCTCGGGCATGCGCATATTGAACGAACGCAGGCCGGCCTCGACGTGGGCCACCGGAATATGCAGCTTGGCCGCTGCGAGGGCTCCGGCCAGGGTCGAGTTCGTATCACCATAAACCAGCACCAGATCGGGCTGTTCCTGCAGCAGGACACGCTCCAATTCGATCAGCATCCGACCAGTCATCGAACCGTGGCTGCCGCCATGAATGTTTAGCTGGTGCCGCGCTGGCGCCATGCCAAGCTCGCTGAAGAACACGTCCGACATGTTGGCGTCGAAGTGCTGGCCGGTGTGGACCAGGATCTCGCGCAGTTTGCCGGCGCGGGACAGCGCATCGGAAACTACGCTGGCCTTGATGAACTGCGGGCGGGCACCGAGGACGGTGACGATCTTCTTCATGGCGTGGCGACTGCTCAGGGGCGCATCAGGCGGTGGTACAAGCCGACCAGGGCCACCGCCTCGCACTCCCAGTTGTAGGTCGTTTCCACTGCATGGCGCCCATTCTGGCCCATGGTTTGCGCCTCAAGCGGATGCTCCAGCACCCAGCGCAGAGCAGCAGCGATCGCCACCGGGTCGAGCGGGTCGGCCAGCACACCACAACCAGCGCCGGCCACGATTTCGCGCCATAGCGGAAAGTCGGATGCGATCACCGGCAGGCCTGCCGACATGTACTCAAACAGCTTGTTCGGCTGCGCATCCACATGGTTGGGCAGCGGATGGAACAACACCAGGCCGGCCCGGGCGCTGCCAAGCAGCCGCGCCACGTCCGCGCGGCTGAGGATGCCGTGCGCAGTCACCTGCCGCCATCCGGGCATGCGTCGCAGCTCGGCGGCGAAGGCCTCGGGGCTGATCGAACCGGCGAGTTCCAGCCGGGCCAGTGGCTGATCGGCAAGGTGTTCGAAGGCCCGCACCATCTCGCGCCCGCCACGGATGTCGGCGATGCCGCCGACGTAGGCGAAACCCGGAACCCGCTCACCATACGGCGTCGGCGTGGCGGCCACCAGTTCGGCCTGGATTGGAAAGTTCTGGACCAATTCCGTGCGGCGCGGCGGAAACCGCCTGGCAATGGTCGGGGTTGC
>JANPIY010000952.1:0-3564 GCA_031425255.1 Planctomycetota bacterium | reverse complement strand
GCGGTTCAGAACAGCCTGGTTCTAGTCACGCAGACGCGGGGTCTCCTGACCGAAGGACGCACTCTTGCTGAAGCGGTGCGGGAAGCAAGCATCGGGCGTGTTCGCCCAAAGTTGATGACTGCCGGAACCGCCAGCCTCGGTCTGCTTCCCCTTCTTGTTCTACAGCTGCACGGCACCGAGATCGAGCGGCCTCTTGCGATCGTCATGATCGGAGGGCTTGTCACGTCTACGCTGTTCACATTGTTCGTCCTGCCGGTGTTCTACCTCCAAGTTCATGGCTGGCTCGAGCGTCGCGCGATGAGCCGACCGGCAGAGGCGTAATGGGGATCAGATCACGTGCGAACAAGACACCGGACGATGGGAAGCCGCACGTCGATATGGCGCTCGTCCTACTTGTCCTCTTTGGCGTTGCCGTACTGGTCTTTCTGAGCTTTGATCTGTGGCTGCGGCACCCGTGAAGGGTGTGTATGAGGAGCGACGCGATGGCGGATAGCCTTCAGTTCAGGATCCACGGGATGGACTGTGCCGACGAGGTGCGGGCGCTGAAGCGCGAATTAGAACCCGTGGTGAGAGATCCCGCGGCGCTGCAGTTCGACATTCTGCGCGGCCGGATGACGGTGATCGGTCCAGCGGCGCTCGAGCCCCAGATCGTTGCGGGTGTGGTGAAGGCAGGGATGCGCGCAGAACGCTGGAACGACGTTCAACCGGGCGCCGCGGAGTCAAGGTTCTGGCAGAGGCGCGGACGGACGGTTCTCACCGTTGCGTGTGGTGTCCTGTCGAGCATTGGGTTCGGCCTTCACGCTGCTGACTCTGGAGTGATGTCGGCGTTCGGCTCTGAAGGCGCCGGAATGGCCGACGTAGTGCCGACGCCGGCTGTCGTCGCATACTCGCTCGCCATCATCGCCGGTGGCTGGTTCATCGTCCCGCGAGCATGGCTAGCCCTGCGGCGCCTCCGCCCGGATATGAACCTCCTGATGGCCGTGGCGGTTCTCGGAGCTGCGGCGATCGGAGAGTGGTTCGAGGCCGCGGTCGTCACGTTTCTCTTCGCCCTGTCACTCGCGCTGGAGTCCTGGAGCGTTGGACGCGCGCGCAGGGCCGTTGAAGCACTGCTGGCGATTGCGCCTGACACGGCGCGAGTACGCCAGCCCGACGGTAGTACGGTCTCGGTCAAAGCGTCCGAGGTCATTGTCGACCAACGGATCGTCGTACCACCCGGCGAGAGGATCCCGCTGGACGGCAACGTCACAGAAGGCATGAGTAGTGTCAACCAGGCGCCGATCACTGGGGAGAGTGTTCCGGTTGATAAGGGGCCCGGGGCCGAGGTGTTCGCCGGGACGATCAATGGCGACGGAGTGCTCGAAGTCGCGGTGAGCCGCCTGGCCGGTGAGTCGACCCTGGCTCAAATCATTCGCATGGTCGGCGAAGCACAGGGGCGACGGGCACCCTCCGAACAATGGGTCGACCGATTCGCTCAGATCTACACCCCGGTCATCTTCGCTGCCGCATTGCTCATCGCGGTGGTTCCGGCCCTCGCAGGAGCGGCGGATCCAGGGGCCTGGGTGTATCGCGCGCTGGTGCTGCTCGTTATTGGCTGTCCATGTGCACTCGTCGTCTCAACTCCGGTAAGTGTCGTGGCAAGCATCGCGGCGGCCGCACGTCAGGGCGTGCTCATCAAAGGCGGCGTATTTGTGGAGACGCCGGCGAAGGTTCGAGTGCTCGCGCTGGACAAGACCGGAACGCTGACGATGGGAGCGCCAACCGTTATCGATGTTGTCCCTTTTGCGGAACACAGCAGAGACGAACTGTTGGCGGCACTGGGCGGCATCGAGGAGCACAGTGACCATCCCTTAGCCCGAGCAATCATCCGCTTTGTGCGCGCAGAGAAGATTGCGCCGCTACCTGCGTCCGAGGTTCGGGCCATCCAGGGACGCGGCGTGACGGCAACGGTTGGGGGCGCGGACTACTGGGTCGGTTCTCATCGTTATCTCGAAGAGAAAGGGCAAGAGACGCCCGAAGTCCACGAGCGAATCGAAACGATGTCTGGCGTCGGCAAGACGGTCGTGATCATCGGAAAACACGATCACGTCTGTGGGTTTGTCACCTTGGCCGACGAGGTACGCCCGGAGGCGGCGCAGGCACTGGCAGATCTGAAGCGGGCAGGCATTGAGCGCATCGTGATGCTGACGGGCGACAACGCGGCAACCGCACGCCGCATCGCAGCCGAAACAGGGATTGACGACGTGCGCGCCGAGCTGCTGCCGGTGGACAAAGTAGCCGCCATCGAGGAACTAGTGAAGCAGTTCGGCATCGTGGCGATGATCGGTGACGGCGTCAATGACGCCCCGGCGATGGGGCGCGCATCGCTGGGCATCGCGATGGGCGCAGCCGGCAGTGATGCCGCCGTGGAGGCTGCAGACATCGCGCTGATGACCGATGATCTGTCGCGCCTTCCATGGTTGGTGCGACATTCCAAGCGGACGTTGGGTGTCATTCGGCAGAACGTTGCTCTCTCGATCGGCGTGAAGGTCGTGACCGCGGTTCTCACGTTCACGGGGCTCGCGACGCTGTGGATCGCTATCGCTGCGGACATGGGCGTCACGTTGGTGGTCATCGCAAACGCGTTGCGGCTGCTCAACGTGTCATCAAAGGGACTAGTGGCTCAGAGCTGAAACATGACCGGGCTTCTTTCGCACTTCCCGAGCCACAAGGATCAGCTCTGAGAATTTGCGAACCGCAGTCGGTTGCCGTCCGGGTCGATCAGTGACATTTCCCGGACACCCCACGGCGCGTCTTGCGGCGGGTCATCGACGGGCGTGCCACGCGCCTTGATGGTCGTGTAGAAGGCGTCGATGTCGTCCAGCACGATGTAGGCGGCTCCACCCGGCTGGCAGTCCCCGGCGTGCTCTGAAAGAAACAGCGAACGTCCGTCCAATGTCACCTGGGCAAACGTCGGCATCCTCGGTGCGAATTGGTGTTCCCAATCGATGGCGAAGCCCAAGCCATCCACGTAGAAGGCTTTGATACGCGTCCAGTTCGTGGACCGTAATTGTGGAGTGACGAGTTGCACCATTCGGTCAGTCCGCGTCAGGGCCGCAGCAGCCGTCCCGGGCTAATAACTTATGAAACTTACCCCTTATTCGTAAAAACGATGATGGCGCGGCGATTCAACTGACAACGTTGTTGTTTTAAATGAGCGCATTCTGCCACCGGATATTCCATCCCATAACTTACGGTAGATAACTGGTTGGTAGCAACACCGTGTTCAACTAACGCTTTTTTAACCGCTGCTGCGCGCCGCTCTCCAAGCGCAATATTATATTCTCGGCTGCCTACTTCATCTGCATGCCCTTCAATACGTGCTTGAGCATTAGGATGGGCTGCTAAATAGTCCGCGTTACGCGTAACAACTTTTTCATATTCTGGATCAATAGAGTAACGGTCAAAGCCGAAATAAACCGTCATATTTGGATCAGACTTGCCTTCGGCGTACAGATCACTGCCTTCACCGCTTGTATCATCCGACCCTAAACCAAAACTTTTAGCGTTGGTACCTTGTGTTCCATC
>JANPIY010000951.1:0-3164 GCA_031425255.1 Planctomycetota bacterium | reverse complement strand
TGGGTCTGCCGGCGAAGAGGTCGGTGCCGATGATGTTCCAGAGTGAATTCATCGCACAGGTCACCGCCAGCAGTTCGGCATCGGGCACCTCCATGCGCAGCATGTGCAGGGTCGAGACCGCCAGGTCGCTGGCGGGACCTTGCGCCAGCAGCACCTGCTCGCGTACCGCCAGCATCGCACGCGCCTTGGCCTGATCCTCGGCGCGGTAGAACTTGGCGATCTGGGCCTCGGCCTGCGCGGTGTTCCAGCGCACCAGACGCGGGTCCTTCGCGCCGAGCGCCTTCAGCGCGGCGGGTGCGACCACCTCCAGCTTGCTGATATCCACCGCCCCAGGGCCGGACGTCGGCATCAGCCAGCGCAGCTTGAGCAGCACCCGGCCATCGGCGAGGCGCAGGTGCAGGCCATCGGCCTGGGCGTCCTGGGTATGCGACGAGGAACCGTATCTGGTGGTGGTCTTGTAGGACACCTTGCCGTGCAGGAAGCTGCCACCCCGGGCATCCGGCAAGCCTGCGGCGATGATGCGTTCGACCATCGCCATCAACGCCTGCTTTTCTTCGGCCGGCATGACCCAGGCCGGCGCGGACGGAGCCGTGGTGGTGGGCGTGATGGTGGGTGTGACCGGCGTCGGCGCAGCCTCCCCCGACGACAAGGGCGACCAGGTCGAGAGCGCCAGCGCGAGCAGGGTACACGACCACCAGTGATACATGAGCGCCTCCATGCCCATAGCGGGCACGAGCATGTAGCTGCTCATCGGCAGCGGTGCAATGACCCGCTCGGGCGGGTGTCAGTGCTGTCCGCGGCACACCTATGGAGATCAACTCGGAATCGAGAGCTCGCCGGGTCCAATCGCCGGCCGCGCCGGCTGACCGGACCAGTGGATGCCCTCGCCGTCACTTGGCCGGAACGAAGGACTTGGCGAAGGCCATGAAGGCCGCTTCCTGAGCATCGATCACCGCCGGCGTACCCTGGATCTTCACGAACCAGGTGCGGTCGGCGGCGGTCTCAAAGATCGCCGCGGCGAGCATGTGCTGGGGATCGCCCTTGAGCCGCATGGTGTGGCCGGTGAAACCGCTGACCTGGAAGGGCGTGACGGTTTCGGCGAGCTGGGCTTCGGCGATCGGCGCCAGCTGCACCTGGCGGCGCCAGCGGTTGACGTTGCCGAGCAGACCGCCGACGTCCTTGGGGAATACCGACAGCGCGACCTCGACCGCGTGCTCGCCCTCGCCGGCCCGGTAGGTGGCGACGCGCATCGGCTTGTCGCCCTCGACCTTGGTCCAGCCGGCGGGCACCGTCCAGGCCGGTTGGGCCGCGTCCGCGGCGACCAGCGCCGACGACCACAGGCACAGCAGGAGGAGGACGCTGGAGGACCAGCCCAGGCAGCGTTTGGCAAGCAGAGCAGAGAAGGACGTCATGGCAGTTTTCCAAGGGTGACGAGCGGGAGCGTGGATGACCGAACGCGGTGTTCAACGCGGATCCGCGCCCATCAACACCGCTGACCGGCGCACGGCAGGTTTCGTGATGGTTGGGTGGCGAATGGCGAATGGCGAATGGCGAATGGCGAATGGCAGCACGCGTCTCACTGATCAAGGCGAGTCTGTACCGCCCGCACCGCCGGATCCACGTCATCGTGCCAAGGAAAACGTCCGTGCGCATCCGACCACACCACCTGCCAGCAGGGGAACACCCGCGGCAGATCGCGATAGAACCACACCGCGTAACCAAGATGCTCACGGTAGTGACGCGGCGCCACTGGGCGCAGCAGTACCGAACGCCCGGCGAGCAGATCGGCGCGCGGGGTTTCGCAGATGAAACGTGTGCCGCTCTGCTGCTTGGCGCCCATGACGTTGATGAGCGTTCCGGATTCGGACAGCGGCAGGCCGACCACCACCAGCTCGGGAACCTCGAAGGTGTAGTAGAGTCCGACCGAGAAGGCGTAGGGCGGCAGGCCCGCGGCCGGGTCAGCGGTGATGCCGGTGATGTGCCAGCCGCAGCGCTGCACGTCGGCGATCAATTTGCGGTCGCCATCATCGTCAGGAGTGCGCAAGACCAGATCGATGGCGGGCATGGTGCATGCGATACCGGAACGGCGGACCGGCGTCCATGACCGATCCTGGAGAAGTCTCCCAATTTCCTCCTGCCTTCCCCCTCCGCGCCTCCGCGCCTCCACGTGAACTGCCTTTTCTCGGGGTGCGGAAAGGGAAGAGAGCTCACGCGGAGGCGCGGAGGACGCGGAGGATCCGAGCTATGGAAATAGCCACCACAGAGCGCACAGATCAGAGAGCTTGCCGTCTTTCTCCGTGCGCTCTGTTCACCCGGCGCGCCCGCGCCCCCTTCACTTCCTCCCGCACGAGCGCACGTTGTGCGCATGCTGCACCTCTTCATCGACGCCGACGCCTGCCCGGTGAAGGATGAGGCCTACCGCGTGGCCAAACGCCACGGCATGACGGTCAGCGTGGTCGCCAACCAATGGATGAACATGCCCAACGATCCGAACATCCGGCTGGAGGTGGTCGACGATGGCTTCGACGCCGCCGACAACTGGATCGCCGAGTATTGCGAACGCGGCGACATCGTCATCACCGAGGACATCCCGTTGGCAGCCCGCTGTATCGCCAAGGGCGCCCGCGTGCTGACCGGACGCGGGAAGATCTACGACGAGAACTCCATCGGCGGCGCCGTCGCCGGTCGCGAGTTGATGCAGTACCTGCGCGAAGCCGGCACCATCAAGGGCGGCCAGAAACCGCTGCAGGATGACGACCGCCGGGAGTTCATGCACGAACTCGACAAGATGATGGTGGCGGTGCGCAAGTCGGTCGGCACACGGTAAGAGCAGAAAAACCATGGATGGACATCCGAACACCACGGGATCAGTGAAATGCCTGCCACCATAAGCGTACACCTGGCCCTATCCGATGGATTCACCCGGTTTGACCTGTTCCGCTCCCCTTGGGTGGTTGTCAAAATCGGACAACGGGATGATGACTACGAGCCTGGATACATCGCCATCAGACACAGCGCCTCCATTTCCATCGAGTGCGATGCCTATGTTCCCGGGTTGAGCCATGCGATCACGCAGCTCGCTGGGCTTGCCGCACCAGCGGTGGCGGATTGCCTTGGCATCGACAAGTCCGCACGCGGTGACGTATCCATCTGTTATGATTTTG
>JANPIY010000950.1:0-4371 GCA_031425255.1 Planctomycetota bacterium | reverse complement strand
GCGCCAGAAGTGTCGTGGACGCCGGTCATTTCCCCGGCCGGACTCATCTTCTACAGCGGTTCCCAGTTCCCCGACTGGCAGGGCGACGCGCTGTCGGGGGGGCTGTCCAGCCAGTCGCTCGTACGGATCGAGTTCGACGGCGACGGCGCGCGCGAGGCCGCCCGCTACGACATGGGCCAGCGCATACGTGAAGTGGAACAGGGCCCGGACGGTGCCGTGTACCTGCTCGAGGACCAGAGGAACGGCGCCGGCGGCAGGTTGCTGAAACTGACGCCAGCGTCATGACCTGCGCGCGCGCCACCGACCCACGAGGAGCTCAGCGATGAAAACACGCCTGGTCTATTCCACGCCGAATCTCGCAGTGGCCCGAAACGCGATGAACGCAGCGCGCGATGCCGGCATCGCGGACGCCGACGTTTTGCTGGTAGCGCGCTCGGACATCGAACTCGACGAGATCCCCGATCGCCGCAAGGAAGCCGACACGGATTTCATGCCTGCGGCGGCACGCGGCGCGTCGCTCGGTGGAGTCCTCGGTGCGGTCGGCGGCTTGATCGCAGTCGTCACCCCACTGGGCGTCACTTTGCTGGGTGCCGCGGCGATCGCCGCCGCCGGAGCCGTGGTCGGCGGCTGGGCTTCGGCGCTGGTCGGGGCTGGCTTGCCCGACCCGATCCGCCAGAAATTCGAAGCCGAAATCGAGTCCGGCAAAATCCTGGTGATCATCGACGGTGAAGGCGACCCCCTGTCCCGAGCCCGCGCGGCAATGCCTGCCGTCGGCGCCGAAGCCCTCCCGTTCGAGGGCGCTTCGGCCCTGCGGTGACGCTTCGTCATTCCGCCGGCGATGCAGGCGCCGCGCGACGCGTGGTCCACGCGTCCAGGGCACGACGATGCCGGGCGAGCGCTTCGTCATAGATGTCGAATACGCATCGTGCGCATCCACCCCCACAGCACTCGCTGGCCTCGGGTTCGTCGGGAGGACTCGGTCGAGGATCTGTGTCTTTTGATGGGGGCATGGCGACTGTTTCGCCCAGGAGGCGCGCCGAGTCGGACAGGTCGCGCAGTATGTTCGATCTGCACGGAGCGCGACCACCCGCCGGAACCGGGCAGTGCGGGTCCGCCCTGTGCTTCAGCCGCTAGCTAGCCACACTTTGAGTAGCCGCAGGACAGGCACGTCGCACAACCATCCATGAAAATGACGGCGGTCGTGTGGCACTTGTTGCAGAGGGTGGCGCCGGGAGGAAAGTCGCCGGCGTCGGAGGCTTGAGGGCCAGGCTCCGCGCCGTGGGCCTCCGCGCCCGTAGTGGATCCTTTGCGTGGCGCGTGCATTGAGGCTTCGTTGACCGTCCCCGCCGCTTTGCGTGGCGAGGCACCGAGTTGGCTCAATTCAGAGTTTTTTTTTGCGCGTGCCTCGTAGGCGGAGCGCTTTTCGGCGATGAGGCGCCGCTGGTCGTCGTTGAGTTCGGGGTCGTGGATGAGCCCGATCGACTTCATGTGCTGTTCGATCACCGCGCCGATCTCGGCCACGATGGAGGGCATGTAGACGCCGCCGGCCTTGAAGTAGCCTCCGCGCGGATCGAACACGGCCTTGAGTTCCTCGACGAGGAAAGTCACGTCGCCGCCCTTGCGGAACACCGCGGACATGATGCGGGTCAGCGCAACGATCCACTGGAAGTGATCCATGTTCTTCGAGTTGATGAAGATCTCGAACGGACGGCGAAGCTCATACTCGGTGCCGGCATTGAGCACGACGTCGTTGATCGTCACATAGAGCGCGTGCTCGAACAACGGCGACTTCACCTTGTAGGTGGCGCCGACCAGCGTATCGGGGCGCTCGAGCGCCTCGCTCATCTGGATGACTTCCGCCAGCGCGGAGGCCACTGGCAGGACCTGGGGCGCGGACGGCGCGGACGCTGCGCTCGCATCGCCGGGCTTCTGCACGGAGTAGCTCTTGATCTTGCGGTCGATCCGGATAGCCATCGCTGCGTTCCAGCCTGTGTTGCCTGTCGATTGATATGAAAACCGCGCCGCCCTCCCGGGACGGCGCGGGAACCGCCGAGTGCCGCTTACTTCTTGGCCGAGGTCTTCTTGGCCGCCTTGGTGCGCGCGCCCTTCCGGGCCGACGCGGAGCGAGCCGTCTTCTTCACGGCCCGGGTCACGGCGCCCTTCTTGGCCGCGACCTTGCGAGCGGCGCTCTTCTTGGCGACCGTCGCCTTGCGCTTGGCATTGGAGACGGCCTGCTTGGCCGTCTTCTTGACCGCGCCGACCTTGCGAGTCGCCTTGGCCTTGGTGGCCGAGACCTTCTTCGCGACGGACTTCTTGGCGACCGTCACCTTGCGCTTGACGTTGGACTTGGTCGTCTTCGCGCTCTTCTTGGCCGCGGTGGCCTTGCGCTTGACGTTGGCCACGGCCTTGCCGGCCGCCTTCTTGGCGACGCCTGCCTGCTTGGCCACGGCCTTGCCTACCGTGCTTGCACCCTTCTTGATCGCACCCGCGGCGCTGGACGCACCCGAGGCGATCGCGCTGCCGACGTCCTGCGCCTTGTGCACGACCACGTCGGCCGCGTGGCCGATCGAGGCGATGACGCCCGTTTCGCTCTTCTTCTTACGAGTTGCCATGACTTGTCTCCGGAGTTGGATGATGCTGCTTGTTTGCCGTTTGGCCGGGGTTTGGACGACATCCGGACCGAGGAAGCGCTTCCTCAGAACTTGCCGTAGTAACCCTCTTTGAGTGCGTCGAAGAGATTGGCGGCGGTATGCATCTCACCGTCGTATTCGATCTCTTCGTTGCCCCGCGCCTCGACCACAGTGCCATCTTCCAGCTCGAAACGATAGACGGTGTTCTCGAGGTCGGTTTCCTTGACCAGCACGCCCTGGAAGGCGGCCGGGTTGAAGCGGAACGTGGTGCAGCCCTTGAGGCCCTGCGCGTGCGCGTAGGTGTAGATGTCCTTGAATTCCGCGAACGGGTAATCGGTCGGCACGTTCGCGGTTTTCGAGATCGAGGAATCGATCCACTTCTGTGCGGCGGCCTGGATGTCGACGTGCGCCTTCGGGCTGATGTCATCCGCGCTGTTGAAGTAGTCCGGCAGCTTGAGCGCCGCGTCGTCGGTGTGCGGAAGCGCGCGTGGATTGACGAGGGTGCGGTAGGCCAGCAATTCGTAGCTGAGCACCTCGACCTTTTCCTTGGACTTCTTGTTCTCACGGATGATGTTGCGCGAGTACTGGTGCGCGAACGAGGGCTCAATGCCGTTGGAGGCGTTGTTGGCGAGGCTCAGCGAGATCGTCCCGGTGGGCGCGATCGAGGTGTGGTGGGTGAAGCGGACGCCGTGTACCGCGATCTCGTCGACGAGTTCCGGTGCGACCGCAGCGACCCGCTGCATGTATCGCGAGTAGCGGGAGTGCAGGATCCGTCCCTTGATGGCGTCCCCGATCTTGAAGCCGTCCGAGACCATTTCGGGACGCAGGCGGAGCATCTCGGCGGTGACCTCGAACTCTTCCTCCATGATCGGTGCCGGGCCCTTTTCCTTGGCGAGCTCAACGCCTTCGCGCCAGCCGGCCAGCGCCATCTCCCGAGAGACATCCTCGGTGAACCTGAGCGACTCCGGCGAACCGTAGGGCATGCGCAACATGGTCAGCGTCGATCCCAGCCCGAGGTAACCCATGCCGTGGCGGCGCTTGCGCAGGATCTCGGCGCGCTGCTGTTCGAGCGGCAGGCCGTTGACCTCCACCACGTTGTCGAGCATGCGCGTGAACACCATCACGACTTCGCGGTACTCGTCCCAGTCGAAATGGGCGCGGGAAGTGAAGGGTTCGCGTACGAAGTTGGTGAGGTTCACCGAACCGAGCAGGCAGGCGCCGTACGGCGGCAGCGGCTGTTCGCCGCAGGGATTGGTGGCGCGGATGTTCTCGCACCACCAGTTGTTGTTCTGTTCGTTGACGCGGTCGATGAGGATGAAGCCCGGTTCGGCGAAATCGTAGGTCGACGACATGATCATCTCCCACAGCCCGCGCGCGCGGATGTGGCCGTAGATCTTGCAGGCCACCAGCCCATCCTCGCGCGACACGTAGCCCTCCTTGATCGGCCATTCGCGCCAGATGACCATGTCCTTGTCGACCAGATCGACCTCGTGCTGCTCCTTGACGTGCACCGGGAACACCAGCGGCCAGTCGGCGTCGGTCTTGACCGCTTCCATGAAACCGTCGGTGATCAGCAGCGAGAGGTTGAACTGGCGCAGGCGGCCGTCCTCGCGCTTGGCGCGGATGAAGTCCTTCACGTCCGGATGGCTGACATCGAACGTGCCCATCTGCGCACCGCGGCGACCGCCGGCCGAAGACACCGTGAAACACATCTTGTCGTAGATATCCATGAAGGACATCG
>JANPIY010000949.1:0-8469 GCA_031425255.1 Planctomycetota bacterium | reverse complement strand
AAGGCGATCGCCGCGCAGCGGCGACCTGCGCAGCAGGCGAGCCGCGCAGCGGCGACGTCGCATTGAGCCGCGGGCCGGCTCATGAGCCGCGACGTCCTCTCGCATTCGCCTCGTCTGCGCCAATGGGTTTTCAAGGCCACCCTCGCGCTCGCGCGGGTAACGCCACTGTCGGCAGGGCGGCTGATCGCCTATGGCATCGGGCTGATGGTGTGGTGCTGCGATCCACGCGGGCGCAAGGTGGTCGAACGCAATCTCGCTCATTTCATCCCAGGAGGCTGCCGCGAGGCCCTGACGCGGGCGGTGCGCCGCAACTATGTGACCTTCTGCATCTATCTCTACGAATCCTTCCGCGTCGATCTTCTGGGGGCGAGCTTCTTCACCGCGCCGCATCTGACGGTGTCGGATCCCTTCGGCGTGTTCGCGACCAAGCCCCATCCCGGACCGGGGATGCTGGTGACGGTGCACTGCAATTGGGAGCTGATCGCGGCGATGTGCGATCGTCTGGGCTGGACCACGGCCATCGACGCCGTGGCCTTGTCGAGCGGCGACCCGGTCATTGATGGCATCTTCGCCGGACTGCGGCGCAGTTCGCATGCGGAGAGCCTGTCGCTCGATCGCGCCCCCCTCGGTTCGCTGCGCGCCCTCAAGGCCGGACGCATCCTCGGCCTGGTCGCCGATCGCGACTACACCGGCCATGGCATGCGCCTGCCCTTCGCTGGACAGACCATGTCGGTACCGCTGGGTCCCGCCGCGCTCGCGGTGCAGACCTCGGCGATGATCATCCCGATCTACCTCGCCCGCCGCGGCCTGACGCGCATGCACCTCCAGGTCGGACGCCCTCTGCGCGCCAACCTGAACGCACCTAAACAGCAGGAGGTCGAACGTCTGATGCGCGAGCTGGTCGCGGTCATGACCCGCTTCATCAGCGCCGCGCCAGCGCAGTGGGTGTCGTTCCATGACGGCTGGAAGGATGCGAGACGCTGAAAGAGGATTCGCACCTGCGGTGCTCAGTGCGAAGTGCGAGGTTTCGTCGGTGAGGTTTCCCCGCGAACCATCCGGCCATTCAGACCTGACGCAGCCCGCAACCTCGCACAGTGAGCGCAGCGAACGATCGCACTTCGCACGGCTGTCCATCTTCTAGGGCGCCTTGCGATTCCCCCGCGCCGCTTCGACGTACGCCGCCGGATTGGCCTTCACCTTGTCCGCGGAGGCGCGGTCGGCGGTGCCGATCAGCACCCGCTTCGCGCGTTCGCCCTTGCCGACGGTGACCAGCACTGGGGCGATGGCGGTGTCGATCGCCTTGCCGCTGACCGGACAGATGGAGTTGATCGCCTGATCGACGGCGCCGAGCGCTGCCGGCAACAGGAAGAGGGCGCACATCAGCAGACCACGGAGGTTTGGCATAAGCTTGGGACTTAACATCGGCGCTGTGGCGATCATGCGGATCAGAATTCCAACGGACGTTCTACCGGGGTGATGAAGATCTTGCCGTCACCGATGCGACCGGTGCGACAGGTGGAACAGACCAGGTCCACCAGGTCATCGAGGCGTTCGCGCGGCAGGCAACCGGTGACCTTCACCTTGGGCAGGAAGTCGATGGCGTATTCGGCGCCTTCATACTGCTCCAGGTGGCCCTTCTGACGGCCATATCCGCGGCACTCCACCGCTTCCAGCTCCTCGACCCAGCCGGCGGCCAGCAGGCGCTGACACAACACCTCGGCGCGCTGCGGGCGCACGATCATGATCGCCTTGATCATGGCGAGGTGCGAGGTGCGAGGTGCGAGGTGCGAGGTGCCTCCCCTTCACGCTGGTGCGGGCCACGACCATGCTTCGTGACCACGAGACCTCGCACCAGCGAGCGACCGCACTCCGCACTTCGCACGGCTGTCCTCCCCATGTTCAGACCGCGACCGCTTCGACCACTTGCCCGATGGCCCGGTACTTCTGGTAACGCGCTTCGAGCAGAGCTTCGGTGCTGAGCGCCTTGAGCTGGACCAGGTGACGCGACACCGCATCGCGCATCAGGTGCGCGGTGACGATCGGCTGACGGTGGGCGCCGCCGGCGGGTTCGTCGAGGATCTCGTCGACGATGCCGAACTTCTTGAGCGGGCCGGCGGTCAGCGACAGGCGTTCGGCCGCGAGGTCCTTCTTGTTGCCGTCCTTCCATAGGATGGCGGCGCAGCCTTCAGGCGAGATCACCGAGAAGTAACTGTTCTCGAGCATCAGCATGCGGTCGCCGATGCCGATGCCGAGCGCACCGCCCGAGCCGCCTTCACCGATGACCGCCACCACGATGGGCGTGCGCAGCATGGCCATGTCGCGGATGTTCTCGGCGATGGCGATGGACTGCCCGCGTTCCTCCGCGTCGACCCCTGGGAAGGCACCTGGGGTGTTCACCAGGCAGACCACCGACAGGCCGAACTTCTCGGCCAGGCGCATCTTGCTCATCGCCTTGCGGTAACCTTCGGGATGCGGCATGCCGAAGTTGCAGCGGCGGCGTTCGTGGACGTCCTTGCCTTTCTGCTGGCCGACCACCAGGCAGCGATGGCCGCCGATGGTTCCGAGGCCACAGAGGATGGCCTGATCGTCACCGAAGGCGCGGTCGCCGGCCAACGGCACGAAGTCCTCGACCATGTGATCGATGTAGTCGGTGGTCTGCGGCCGCTGCGGATGGCGCGAGAGCTGGACGCGCTGCCACGGCGTCAACGTCGCGAACAACCGGCGGGTCTCCTGCATCAGCTTGTCGCGCAGCGACTGCACCTCGCGGCTGACGTCGAGCTGGCTGTTGGCGCTGCGGCTCTCCAGTTCGGTGATGGTGGTCTCGAGTTCGACCAGGGGCGCGAGGAAATCGAAGGGGTTGCTCACAGGCTCTCCGGCGTTGCTGGGGCGGGAGCCTAGGGCGATCGCCGAGGAAGGAAATGGCGCGGCGGCGCAACGATACCGCGTCCTTTCGCGGCTTCTCCGCTCCGGTGGGACGGAGGGCATGGGCATGCTGTTCAGCTCATGGAGAATAATCGGCCGCAGAGACGCAGAGACGCAGAGGGAAGGCAAAGCAGGCTCTTTTTCACCTCTGCGCCTCTGCGCCTCTGCGGCCAGATATCTCAGCTTTACAGGATGGATGGCCGGGCCCTGCATCGCCGAGCGACCGGGCAGCCGGGCCCAGGCGTGGCGCGCCGCCCGGCTTGCGTCTTTCCGCCTCCGGGTCCCCGCCTAGCGTCCGCGCATGGCTGAACATCTCGAAGTCGAATTGAAATGGGCCCTGGATGTGGCCAGTCATGGCGCCCTCGCTCCGCTGCTGACCCAGTCCCTGGGTCAGCCCAGGACGCTGGTGCAGCACAACCGCTTCTTCGACACCGCCGACCGTCGTCTGCGCCAGGCCAAGCTGAACCTGCGCCTGCGGCGGGAGAACGCCGCATTGCTGCTGACCTGCAAGGGTCATCTCGGCATTGGCGCGAACGGGGAACACCGGCACACCGAGTGGGAGGAATGGCTCGACCCCGCGTGGTGGAACGACATCGACCAGGGCGTGCTCGACGCCGCGCGGCTGCCTTTGCCAGAGCAGGTCCGCCAAGCGCTGGGCGGCGCTGAGCTCACGTCCTTGGGCGGATTCGCCAATCATCGCCTGGAGTTCCACCAGGACGGTGAGCACAGCGCCCTGCTCTGCCTCGATCGCACCGACTTCCCCGGCGGCCGCATCGATCATGAACTGGAGATCGAAACGGCTTCGCCGCAGGTCAACGATCAGCGCTGGCGACAACAGCTGCAGCAGTGGGGCATCCCGTTCAGACTGCAGCCGCTGACCAAGTTCGTACGCTTCTTGCAGACGCGGGGCTGACAGCCGTGCGAAGTGCGAGGTGTGAAGTGCGACGTTCAGCCGCCTGACGTTCTGATTGGTCGAGGCGCGATTTCACCCGGGAAAACTTCGCACCAGCGAGCCGGGCGAGCGAGCGCACCTCGCTCTTCGCACGGCTGCCTCTTCATTCAGGGCAGATGATACGCCACGAGATTCCCGTCGCGATCACCGACGATCAGGCGGCCGTCAGCGATCAGCGGCGGACATAGCAGCTGGACGCCATGGCTGAGGCGACGCCGCAGCGTGCCGTCAGCACGTGACAACAGGAACACCGTGCCGCGATCATCACCGACCAGGGCCAGGTCCGGCGTCAGCGTCAGCCAGGCCACCTGGCCGCCGTCGGCCGGTACGGTGGCGCCCCAGGTGCGCTGGAATGCTGTGCCGTTCCAGCTCAGGAGGCGAAGGCTGCGGTCCGGCGCTGCAGTCAGGAGAACGGTGCCGTCCTGCGCCAGGGTGCGCGCACGGCTTTCCGCCAGGACCGGATCCTCGACCTCGCTGATATTTCCGGCACCGGCGACCTCGACGCGCATGAGGCTGACGCCGGCGGCGGTGGGGATCACCAGCAGGGGACTCGCTGGAAGGTGCAGGGCGGCTCCGCTGCGCGCCCCTGGGAGCTGACGGGTAGCGACGACCCGTCCATCGGCTTCATCGAGAACCTGCAGGCGGCGATCGTCGAGCATCAGGATGCGGTCGTCCTGACTCCACAGCAGCGGTCGCTGGAAGCCGGCGAGCCCGCGCAGGGTCCACAGGTCCTTGTCGCTGGTGCGGGCGTTCAGCACCATGCCCTGCTCCGCGGCGGTCAGCACGAACAGGCCGCGTTTGGCCTGATAGGTCAGGTCCTTGTCGCGGAAGGCGAGCACCGGTGCGACGCCGCGATGGAGCAGCGCACCGAAACGGATCGCACCGTCATCGATGAGCAGCTCCAGGGCCAGACCATCGGTGGTGCCGACGGCGAACCCCGCTCCACGCGGATCGAGGCAGTCGGTCCAGAAGGCGCCGTCGGTCCCCACCGGCACCGACGCCTGCGCGCGGGTGAGCGGTGAACGCAGCTCGCCAGTCGCCAGGCGCAGCAGGGCGAGGTGATCCGGGGTGCGCACCAGGGCGAAGGGCGACCCCCCGGCCAGCGGCCGGAGCGCCAGCCAGCGCGGCGACTTGCCAACCTGTGCGCTCCACGCCTCGCCGGGCTGCAGTCGGACCTGGACGACCTGCTCGGCGGGGTCGGCCTGCGCGGGCACCTGCACGCGCTCGCTGCGATAGCCCGGCGCGGCCACCGTCAGGGTGACGGCGTTTCGGGGAAAACGGCAGAAGCCCAGTTCGCCTGGGGCCAAGCGGGATTCGCCGGCGAACACGCCGCCATCGCCGCCTGCCGCGAGCGTGACCTGGGTGGTGACGCTCACTCCGGCGGGGCTGGCGCCAGTATCGCCATCAACCACCACCAGCCGGCCAGGGAGCGCGGCCGGCGCCGAGACCCCGGACCGGGGATGGCGCGTACGGAAGGCGGCTGACAAGGCCACCACCTCCTGCTGATGCCCACTCGACCACTGCGTGCGCAGGGCTTCGTAATCGCTCGCCATCGCCGCCAGGTGGCTCTCGGCTTCGGCCAGGATCGGCGCCACGCGGGCCTTGGCGTCGAGGGCTGGATCAGCGGCTATCCGACGCGCCTCTTTGGCCACGCTCATCCACGGCACGCTGGCGTCCTCGCGCAGCGACTCCAGGCGTTTCATCGCCTCGTCGGTGGGGTCGGGGGTGGGCGGTTCGACCTTGGCCGGGGGCGGCGCGAGCTGGATCTTCAAGGCCGCGATCTCCACCATCGCCTGGTCGACGGCGATGATCGGGTACCCTTGTTTGAAAACCGTGCGGTAGAGGCCGAGCGGTTGGGCGTAGGTAGCGACGAAGGTCTCCAGCGCGGCCAACCGCACCACCGGCGAAACGATCGCCCGCAGCGGCGCGAGCTCACGTTCGGCGATCAGGTTGTGGCCGACCGGCACACCGTAGAACGCGCCCGCCGCACTGCCGCCGAGGATCACCGCGAGCATCAGCAGGCGTTTGAAAAAGGTCCCGAAGCCATGGCCGCGCCGGGCCTTGTTCGCGCGCAGCAGCAGGCTGGTCGCCTCCGCGGCATTGGGCGTGATGGTGGCGGCGCGGGTCCAGGCCTCGGTCGCGTGGACCAACTGGCCGTTGGCCGCCAGGCGGTCGCCCTCGGCGGCCAGGGCCTGCGCCTCGTCGAGCATGTTGCGCTGACGCGCCTCGGTCAGCTTGCTGCGCAGATCCTTCATCTCGCGCTGCGAGGTGGTGCCCGGCTGCGGCAGCGGCCGTGGCGTCGTGGACGCATGCAGGTTCGAGGTGGTCTTGCGGGTCTTGGGCTCCTCCACCGGCTTGAGCCAATCGGGCACCGCCGCGGAACCGATCGGTGCCGGCGTGACGGCCGGCTTGGCGACGGGCAGGGCGGGGGGCGCGGCGTCGACCGGGGCCTGGCCGCCGCCTGGGGTCTCGCGCGATCCGGCGCTGGTCATGCGCGCGTGTTCGACCGCCTCCATGTCGTTCATGGCGCGGAACGGCCCCCTCGTCTTGCGCAGGACGGTGGAGGTGCCCGCGAGCTTGACCTCGAGATCCTCGACCAGTTCGACCAGCTCGCGCAGGCTGTCGAAACGATCGGCCGGACGCTTGGCGATCATCCGCATGACCATGCGTTCGACCCGCGAATCGAGATTGGGATTGTAGGAGCGCGGGCTCGGCACCGGATCGTTCTTGTGCTTGAGCATGATCGCGAACGGCGTGTCGGCATCGTACGGCAGTTGACCGGTGAGCGCGAGGAACGCGGTGCAGCCGAGGTTGTAGATGTCGCTGCGGAAGTCGACGTCGTCACCGTCGCACTGCTCGGGGCTCATGAACGCCGGCGTGCCGACGCGCACCCCGATGGTGGTGACCTCTTTTTCCGCAGTGGTGGCCTTGGCCAGACCGAAGTCGCTGACCTTGCAGATGCCTTCCTTGGTCAGCATCAGGTTGTCGGGTTTGATATCGCGGTGGATGACGCCTTTTTCCGCCGCCTGCTCCAGGCCCATGGCCGCCTGGCGGACGATGTCGAGGACCTCGACCTGACCGAGCGTATAACATTCGTGCAGCAGGTCACCGACGTCGCGCCCTTCGACGAACTCGATGATCATGAAATAGATGCCGAGCTGCTGGTCCTCGCCGAAATCGTAGATGTGCAGGATGTTCGGATGGTTGATGCGGGCGAGGCTCTTGGCCTCGCGCTCGAAACGGGTGATGAAGTTGCGGTTGCGCGCCAGTTCGGGCGGCAGCACCTTGATCGCGACGCTGCGTTCCAGGCTGAGCTGGCGCGCATGGTAGACCGAGCCCATGCCGCCTTCACCGACCTTGCGGTCGATCAGGCAGCCGCGCAGCACACGTCCGATCAGGGCATCGCCGCCGGCGGGCCGCGCGCCGCCGCTGACGACATGCCCTTTGGCGAGATTGAAGGTGGTCTGGCACTGCGGACAGACCTGCTGAGCGTCGTCCGGGCGGTTGGAGGGATAACCGTGCCCACAGACCGGGCAGTTGATCGCCCGGATGGGAACCGCGCGATTCTTCGCCGCGTTCACGACTCCCGACTGCCCCGCGGCGGAGTCCGCCGCCGGGCGCTGACGCTGCGCCTGCGCATCGCGCGCCATGCGCTCGAACAGATCGGGATCGAAGGGATCGGTCCCCGCCGCGACCGGCGTGGCGGCCGGCACCGTGGCAGGATCGACGTCGACTTCAGAGGCTTGGCGATTGGTCAAGGTCGCCGTGCGGCGCTTCATCGCACCGGTCTCATCGGGCGGATATTCGTCGCTCTCGTGGGTGGCTGGTTTCTTCGCCACCGGCGCGGGAGGCGGCGGCAACGGTGGCAACGCCATCGGCGCCACTGGCGTGCTGCGCACGGGGGGCGCGACGGGAATCGGCGTGGCGATCGGAGCCGCTTGCGCCACGGGGAGTGCGACTGGCAGGTCCTTGGCCGGCGACTGCGTCGGCAGCCAGCGGTGTTGGCAGCGCGCACAGGTGAGCCAGCCCCCACCGACCTGGCCTGCGTAGGGTTCGCGACAACGGGGACAGACCAGCACAGCCATCGTCAGCGTCCACCTTCAGCAGCGGCGGGTGCGGCGGGAGCGGACACCGCTGGCGCAGGTGCGGCCGGCGCCGGCGCGGTCGGAGTCATCTGGGGCGCCTCCGGAACCGCGGGCACCGGCGTGCCCAGAGCGCCCAGGCCATTGGGGGCGATGATGAACAGGGTCACGATCGCCACCGCGGCGATGAGGACCACCAGCACCAGGATGCGGCGTTGCCGACGTTGCCGCAGCCGCGTGCGCAAGGAGTGGATGTCGTCCATCAACTTGGTTTCGGCGCCGGTCGAGGATGCGCCGGCATCGCGGACGTTCGCCAGCCCGCGCTCCAGCACCTCGATGCCGCCCTTGATGTTGCCGCGGTTGAGCATGCCTTGCGAACGCGATTGGATCTCCTGCAGCTGATTCTGGTGTTCGAGCGTGCGGGCTTCGCGTTCCTTCGAACGCAGGATGGCGCGCGCGCGCCGGTCCTGCTCCTTGTCGGCGAGACGCGCATACAGCGCCGCGGCGTCCTTG
>JANPIY010000948.1:0-4041 GCA_031425255.1 Planctomycetota bacterium | reverse complement strand
GCTTCAGTCACGCATTCCACCATCGATGACGATCCCGTAGCCTGCCGCATCAGCGGTCTCGTCGCGGAACGCCAACGGGACCAGTATCCTGGGGGCCTTCTCGTGGCGTTGCGGTCGGTCCAGCGCAGCGTCATCACCGCGGGTCGTTTCGGTCCTAGCTGGTCCCAACGCCTAGTACTCGCCAAATGGGTCACAGCGGGAGCAGCGGCCATTGAAGTCGGCGGCAAGCGCATGCGCTTTGGTCCTGGCCAGGTCGCCATCTACCTGCCGACGGATCCGCACCGCTTCTGGGCATTGGGCGACACCAACCGCTTCTGCTGGTTCAGCACCGATGGCCCTTCAGCCGAGCAGCTGGTGCGCGAGCTCGGTCTCCAGAGCGGGGTCTATTCGGCTCCGCCGCCATCGCCGCGCACCCTGAAGGCCATGGCCCGGAGCCTGGAGGACCGCAGCGTCGCGGGGCGACGCGCGTCCAGCCTCCTGGCCATCGCGGAATGGTATCGCATCGCCAATGCGATCGGCGGCCAGCCTCGCCACTCCCTGGTCGACCAGGCACGCTTCATCATCGACCAGGAGTTCGCCGACCCGGAGCTGACGGCAGCGGGCATCGCGCAACGCCTCGGTTGCCATCGCGGAACCCTCAGCCGGCTGTTCCATGAGGCGACGAAGCGGACGCTCATCGATTACCTGGGCCATGTCCGGTGCCGCGAGGCCCAATGTCTTCTGACGACGAGCACGTCATCCATCGCGGCCATTGCTGCCCAGTGTGGCATCCGCGATTCCGCCTACTTCTGCCGCTGGATCAAAAAACGCGTCGGGTCGACCGCTGGACATCTCAGACGTCAGAACCTGGGCGAGCGCCGGCCTCCCCTGTGACCAGAGTCTCATCGGCCGCGACAAGGTTCCTGGCAACGAGTGCTCGATACCAGCAGTAGAGTTCCCGGACCCGCAGGAGTGCGTATGCAGCATCTTCATGGCCCCATGCACCCTTACCGTCGTCCGCTCCGTCGCCTCCGCTTCCAACATGGCAGCCTCATGGCCCTCATCGTTCTTCAGACGGCACCCGCGGCGGAACCCCTGGAAGGGTTCCTCGTCGTCCTGCCGCCGAACCCGGTCATCCTCTTCCAGGGTGATTCCATCACGGATGGAAACCGCGGCCGCAACCAGGACCCCAATCACATCCTCGGTCACGGGTACCAGTTCATCATCGCTGCCGACATCGCGGCGCGTGAACCCGAACGTCGCATTCAGTTCATGAATCGTGGCGTCAGCGGCAACGAGGTCGGAGACCTGGCGAAACGATGGCAGCAGGACGTGATCGCCCTCAAGCCGGACCTCCTGAGTGTCCTGATCGGCGTCAACGATTTCACGCACGTGGTGGATGGACGATCCGCTGGAACCGTTGCGGATTATGAACGCGCCTACGACGAGCTCCTGACGACGACCAGGCAGGCATACCCCCCCATCCGTTTCGTCCTGGGAGAGCCCTTCATCGTCCCTGCCGGAGCGCGCGAGGCCGACTACGCCAGGCTCATCACGGGACTGCGGCCTTACCAGGCAGCCGTTGAGCGCCTGGCGACCAAGCACCTGGCCCCCATCGTCCGCTACCAGCGCCTGTTCGACACCGCTTCCACCCGCGCCCCGGCCTCGTACTGGGTCTGGGACGGCGTCCATCCGACCTATGCTGGGCATGGGCTCATGGCCACCGAATGGCTGAAGACGGTCAATGCCTACTACCAGCGGACAAATCCCTGACGCGGAGCCGTCCCATGCCGCCGTCTGGATCAGTGTCAGCTGAATGATGGATAGGCGACTCGGGCGACATACAGCGGAACCTCCGCTACGAGCAGGTCATCTCAGCGACGCCAGGTAGGCGATCAGGTCGCGCAGTTCGCTGGTGGTGAGGACCGCACCCATCGGCGGCATCGGTGAGATGGGCAGGGTGACCTGATCGATCCGGTCCTTGGGAATGGCGACCTCCTTCGCGTCAGGGAGCCTCACCACCACGCCCTGGTCATTCTGCTTCAGCAGCGCGCCGGCGACCGAGGTGCCATCCGTGAGCGTCACCGTGGCCAGGCCGAAGCCGGGCACCACGGTGGCGCTGGGGACGATCAATGACTCGAGGATCTTGTCGCGGCTCAGGCGCTTGCCCACGCCAGCCAGGTCGGGGCCGGCGTTGCCACCCTGCTGGTTCACGCTGTGGCACTTGATGCACTGGGAGAGGTGGAAAGCGAAGAGCTGCTTGCCGTTCTCCTCGTCGCCACCGGCCAGCGCGACACGGTAGGAAGACAGCGGATCCTTGGCGTCGAGCTGATCGCGCCACGCGGTGAGCAGGGCGACAATCGCCGGTTCCTTGCGCGCGCCCGCCGCCGCCAGCAGCTCGAGCTGGAGTTCCGCGGGCGCCTTGCCCGCGACCAGGCGCGTGAGCCAGTCGCCGAGGACCGTGGCCGACTCCGGATCATTGAGAGTACCGAAGCTGCTGAGCACGTGCTGCTTCAGGGCGATGCTCGCCGGGCTCAGCGGACGCACGATCGGCGGCAGCGTCACGTTGGTGTGGAAGAGGTCGATGCGGCTGATGAAGGCGGGGTTCCTGCGCTCGGCGTGCTGCCATAGCAGCCAGCGGTAGGCACCGAGGGTGCCGCCTAGCGGGACCACGCTGCTGCCGTGCCGCCCACCCTCGCCCAAGGGCTTGGAGTCAACGGCGGCGATCCGGGCCCAGCCTGCAGCGCCCAGATCTTTGGCCTTGGCGTCGGGTGCCTTCTCGGCGACCGACCCCCAGAGGGTAAAGACCTGCGGCGCGCGCTCGGCCCGGTGCCATGAGTAGGTGGTGATGCGCGTGAGCTCGACCGGCTTCTGCAGGTTGATCAGCCAGCGGCCCTCGCCGTCCTGCGTCCACACACTGCGCTTGGCGTCGGTGTTGCCATTGGGCAATCCTTTGGCGAAGAGATTGGCGAGAACGACGCCGTCCCCGGGCTTGCTGAAGCCCTCGACGCTGGTCGCCACCGCGCCCTTGACCGTCAGCCCGGTCGCATCCGGCGCCCCCATCGCCAGGTCCTCCCACTCCCCGCTCGTCCTGTCGGTGACGACGCGCACCAGGCCCGTCGTTGCCTTGCCCATGGGGTAGGCGGCGACTTCGCAGAAGAAGGTGCCTTTGCGCTTGCTCTGCCACAGCAGCCAGCGCCAGGTGCCGAGGCCCCCGGCGGGATCGAGCACCGACACCGCGTGCTTGCCGCCATCGCCCCATCTGACGGTGGATGCGTCGGCCAGCTTGACCCAACCGGCTGCGGGATTGGCCGTCGTGGCATCGGGCATGCGCTCGGTGTTGGCGGCCCACAGGGTGAAATCCTGCGCCGAACGGTTGCCTTTGTGCCACGAGAAGGTGTCGACGCGGCCGAGTTCGATGCCCTTGCCCAGGTCGAGGACCCAGCGCGCCTCGTTCTGCTCGAACCACACGCTGGCCTTGTTGTCATTGTCGTTGGCCGCGAGCTTGCCGTCGTTCAGCCGCGGCAGCCTGCTGCCATCAGCGCCGGCGTCCTTGTACGGGACCCCGAGCCCTTCGATCCATGAGACGGTGCCCTTGGTCGCGAGGTTGTCGGCGGTGAGCTCGCCCTGGCGCAGCGCAGCCCACGGACCATCGCAGCGCTCGGCGATGGCGATCACCTCGGCCTGGGTCGCCGCCTCCTGATTGAGCGCAGCGACGCCGGCAGCGATGCCGGCCTTGCGGTCCAATGTCAGCAGTGCCGAGAAAGCGGCACGGCGCATCTCGGCATCGTCTTCCTTGAGCAGGTTCGGCAGCCGTCCGCCCAGGCCGGCGACTTTCCGCTCGGTCAGCATGGTGAGCGCCTCGGCGCGCACATCGGCCGCCATCGCGACGTTGTCGAGGATGCCCAGCAGCAACTGGTCGCCCAGGCCGTACCCGTAACGCTGCGCCAGCCTGACCGCGCTCGCCATGAGGCGGTCCTCGTTGTGGTCGACGATGGCCATGATGCCGGCCTTCAGCGCCGCCGGATCGGGTCCCTGATCACGGCGCATGGCCTTCCGCGG
>JANPIY010000947.1:0-14809 GCA_031425255.1 Planctomycetota bacterium | reverse complement strand
TGTAGACCTACCGCTGGTTTGAGAAGCAGTGTGGACTGGCGGCGATGGAAAAGCTCAACGAGCCAAAGGCCGCGGCGATCAACGGCGCGATCTATGGCTCCAACGGTTTCTACAAGAGCACCCTCAGCGACGCGGCCCAGCGCAGCCGCATGAATCTCACCTTCCGCCTGCCGAGCGAAGAGGTCACCGAGGTCTTCATCAAGGACGCCGCCAAGCAGGGCATGGTCGCGCTCAAGGGCTACCGCACCGTCGGCGGCATCCGCGCCTCGACCTACAACGCCATGCCGCTGGAAGGTGCGCTGGCGTTGGCGGCGTTCATGAAGGATTTCGCCGCGAAGCAGAAGTGACGTCGGGGGTGCGGTCCGGAGTCCGGGTCGCGGAAAGCCAACGTTGAGCGAGAACCTGACGCGCCCGGTGGATGAACATCCGCCGGGCGCGTCGTTTCACCGGACCCCGGACGTCGCCAAGAATTTTTCGACCTCGTAAAGCGCGCGATCTCCGAGATCTCCCGCCGACCCGGGCAGCCAAACGATATCCTTCCACCCGCGGTACCACGTGAGCTGATGTTTCGCCAGGTTGCGCGATTTCTGCTGCACCAGTTCCAGCGCGCGGGCGAGATCGGTATCACCGCGCAGGTACGCCAGCACCTCCTTGTAACCCACCGCCTGCGACGCCTCCGGACTCAGGAGTGGTGCCAGCGCGCGCACCTCCTCGACCAATCCGTTCCCGAACATCATCGCCGCACGCGTGTCGATGCGCGCATAGATCTCCGCGCGTGGCCATTCCAGGCCGATCAGCAACGGCGCGATATCCGTCCGTCGCACGCCGTCGGTGGTATGGAACGAGGAATACGGCTGCCCGGTCAGGGCATGGACCTCCAGCGCGCGCACGATGCGCCGCTGGTCGTTGGGATGGCGCCCGGCGGCGTACTGCGGATCGACGCGTTGGAGATCGGCGAACAGCGCCGCGCCACCTTCACTGGCATAACGCGCATCCAGCGCGCCGCGCACCGCCGCATCACGTGGCGCGCCCGCCGACAGCCCTTCGAGCAACGCCTTGACGTAGAGCGGCGTGCCGCCGGCGATGATCGGGATGTGACCTCGCGCGCGAATGTCGCTGATCGCGGTCTCGGCCAGCGCCAGCCAACGGCTGGCGTCGCAGCGATCGGACGGTTCGAGCACCGACACCAGATGATGAGGAACGTCCTGCTGCTCGGCCGCGGTGGGTTTGGCCGTGCCCAGGTCCATGCCACGGTAGACCGCGAAGGCGTCGGCACTCACCACCTCGCCAGCAAAATGCTGCGCCAGCCGCACCGCCAGCGCGCTCTTCCCCGATGCGGTCGGCCCCAGGATGACGATCAGCGGCGCGGACATGCGCGGCAGTGTCGGCGCGGCACGGGGTTGTCCAACCGGCGTGGCACGGGCGTCTCGCCAATGTTGTTAAGCTAACGAAGAAGAATTGGCCGCAGAGACGCAGAGACGCAGAGAAAGGCAAAGCAGGGTCTTTTTCACCTCTGCGTCTCTGCGCCTCTGCGGCAAGATTTCTTGGCTTTACAGCATTGGCGTCGGAGCGAGAGACCAAGAGGGACAGCGAGCGTCGGCGCTCGGAGGCTCAGCCCGCTCCCGGTCGTCGCTTCTCCGCCATCTTCGCATTGCTGCGGTACAGATGCGCCAGCACCTCGGCCAGCGCGCGGTATAGCGCGGGTGGAATCTGGACGTCGATGTCGAGCACGCCGAGCAGGCGCACCAGATCCTTGTCCTCATGGAGTGGGATGCCGTGTTCGGCGGCCAGGGCGATGATGCGTTCGGCGATGTCGCCCTGGCCTTTGGCCAGGACGCGCGGCGCGGATTCATGGACGTCGTCGTAGCGCAGCGCCACCGCCCGGCGGCGGGGTTCGCGCGGAGTCGGAGCGGAGGCCGCCTGATCGACCGGGTCCTCAGCCATGCGCGTGGTCCTCGGCGAGATCGGCCAGGCGCAGGCCCACGGTCAGACCCAGGCTGCGCAGGCTCTCGTTCAGTTCGGGCATGGCAGCGGCCAATTCCACCAGCGCCGGCCCGGCGGCGAGCACGGTGATCGCCATCGGTCCGTTCTCGATGCCGGAGATGCGCACGCTCAGCGGGCCGAGGTGGGTCAGCTCGGCATCGACGCGCAGGAAGGTCGCGGTGCCAGCCGTGGTCTGGCGCTCGGCCACCGCCAGACGGGCCGGCAACGGTTGACCGTTCACTTGCAACGGCAGCCCCATGACCAGGTCGTAGTCGATCAAGGCCTGTGGTTTGACCACGGTTTCCGCCGCCTGCTCACGCATGACGTTGGCGATGGCGGCCTCGACGCCCCACGGCAGCGGCTGGCGCATCGGCGACTCGGTGTTCGAACGCAGCGCCTCGGCCGCTTCCACGGGAACCGCGATCAGGTCCAGCAAGGTCGATTCCAGACGCGGTGTCGGCAGTTCACCGGTGTCGCGCGGGCGCACGCCAGCGAGGGCCAGCGCCTGCAGCACCGCCGCCGCGCCACCTCGTGCCAGGTCCGGCAACGGCGTGGTGCCGAGCGTCACGGCGAGTGGAGGAACGGCGGGCGGTGGTGCCGGGAGGACGGTGACTGCTGCCGACGGCGCAGGGACCGGCGCAGCGACGGCGGGCGCCATCGGCGCGGACGCGACTGGTGGCGTAGCCGCGGGGGTGGCCGGCGCAGCGTTGGCCGGAGGCGCCGGCGGAACAACGGGAGCAAGCGGCGGTGGTGGGACCTTCGTGGGAACCGGTGCCGGACTGGGAGGTGGGGCGGGAGTGTCCTCGAGCGGGAGCGGACGGCTGACAGGTGGCGACGGATTGGCGAATGCCGGCAGCTGACTGCTGGTCGGCGGTTGGCCGACAGCGGCCGGTGACGGGCTGGTAGATGCCGGCGGCTGGACACTGGACGCCGGCGCCTGGGCGCTGGCCGCCGGCGCCTGGCGACTGATGGGCAACCCCGCACCGATGACCGGCTGGTCGGCGAGCGCTGGCTGGGCACCGGCCGCTGCGGTCACTCTGCCACTGGTCAGCACCGCCTCGCGCAAGGCGATGATCGCCGCCGCCGGGTTGGGCAGGGTTCCGCTCGCGGAGCGTTCTGCGAGCGCGATGAAGGCCGGGGTTACCGGCAGGCCGGTCTGCGCGAGCAGGGCGAGTGCGGTGGCGCGCTGCGGCACCTGTGCGGGAGGAAGCGACTGCAACTGCTCGGCGGCCGCCTTGAGCCGTACAGGATCCAGCGGCGCACCCGCCTGTTCGAAGGCTTCCAACGCGGCGCTGGCCGCCGCACTCACCGGCAGGCCCAAGGTGACCGCCCGCGTCGCCGTGGTACTCAGCGCCACCACATCCGCGCCGTCACCTGCGAGCAGGCGCAGCACCGGCTGGTCGCCGGTGCTCTGCACCAGCAGCTGGACCAGGCTGTTCGGCACCAGCGGCGTCTGGCTGTTGGCCACCAGGGTCTGGCCACGCACGGTCAGGGCGACATTGCCATTACCCAGATCGGGCCCGACGCGGGCACTGAGGATCTCGCCGGCGCTGAGGGTGGCGGCCAAGGCACGCGCCTGCGTGAGCGACACCTCGGCGAGCAGCGCACGGACATCGGCGGGCACCTGCCCAGCGCCGCCGCTACCAATGCCCTCGACCGCCATGGCTCAGTGCCGCTTCAGCCGAACACGTCGTCGTGGCCCAGACGGGTGCGCAGCACCGCGAGCACACGACTGTGGATCTGGCAGACACGGCTTTCGGTGACCCCGATGATGGCCGCGATCTCCTTCATCAGGAGGTTTTCGAAATAGTAGAGTTTGACCACCAGACGATCCTGCTCGCCCAACGTGCCGAGGATCTGCGCGACCAGTTTGCGGCGATCGGCGATGTCGATGTTACGATGGGGATTGGCGCTCTCGTCGTCTCGTTTGGCCAGGGTCGCGCCGAGCTGGGTCTCTTCGCCCACCGGCGTGTCCAGGCTGACCTGCACCGCGAGCTGGGCCTCGCGCTCGATATCCATCAGATCGCTCTCTTCGACCTCCAGCTCCTTCGCCAGCTCGGCATCGGTAGGGAGGCGCTGCAGCGTGGCGGACAGTTCCTTCACCGCATGGTGGTAGGCCTTGGCACGTTCACGCGCGCCGCGCGTCACCCAGTCGCGCGCGCGCAGCTCATCGATGACCTGACCGCGGATGCGCATCACCGCGTAGGTCGAGAAGGCATTGTCGCGGGAAGCGTCGAAGCGATTGAGCGCATCGATCAGGCCGATGACGCCGGCATGGAAGAGATCGTCGCGATCCACGGTCGGTGGCAGGTGCGCAGTGATGCGATCGACCACCGTGCGCACCAGCGGCAGGTGTCGCAGGATCTCCTGTTCGCGTTCATCGCCGGTGCGGACAGTCTCCGCCTGGCGATAGGCTTTCATGGGATCATTGCGGACGCCGCTCGACATGGTTCAGATCCTTTGGCGTTCAGCGACGACGGGCGGGCGGAACGGGTGCGGAGAGCCGCCCTGGGACGACTGCGACTGCGGCCGCCGCCGCCTGCTCCTGGACCATCTGCCGTTCGGCGAGTTCGCTCGACAGGCGCTCATTGATCACGCCGACCACGACGCGCAGCAGCTTGCCGCTGATCCACATCGCGACGAAGGCGCCGAGCGCGGCCCGCCAGGCGACCGTCGCGGGATCGAAATCCTGCCACAGTCCGAAGGCCAACCACAGGAGGCCGACCGAGAGCAGGATACGCGCCTGGATGGCCAGCAGATGCACGTCCACGGATCACGATCTCCACGAGAGGGATGAGCGGGGGAGTCTACCCCCGGTGGGCTGACAACGCAAACCAAGGACCAAAGGGAAGGTCCGGGCTCCAGCGTCCCGCGCGCAGCCGATCTCGATCAGGAATGCGGCACGAGGATTCTAAGGCCCTGGAGACTCCGGACCCCGGGCCGCCGACGTTTTTACATCCTCGACTTGCGCCCGCCCACCTTCTGGGGGTATCTTCGAACCGTTGGCGAGCTGCTTGCGTTAGCGCCCGGACCAAGGAGCACATCCATGCTGTCCACTCTCAAGGAACCCACCGTGGCTACCCTCACCGTTGAAACCCTGCTGAAAGGCGCTGTCGAGGTGTCGGAAGATCAGCTCACCACCTTCGTCACGCCGCTGCTCGGCTTCCCCCATCTGAAGCGCTGGCTCTTCTATCAGACCCAGAGCGGTCCGAGCTATTGGATCCAGTCGGTCGAGGACCCCAAGATCGGCTTCTGCCTGTTGGCTCCGTTCCAGGCGGGACTCGATCCCGACATCGAATTGAATGGTGAGGATGTCGCCGACATCGGCGCCAAGGACGTGTCTGACATCGACATCTACACCATCGTAGTGCTCGATAACGATCCGGCGCAACGCCGCACCAACCTGCGTGCGCCGATTCTGGTCTGCCGCACCACCAGGCTGGCGAAGCAGGTGATCCTGCAGGACACCCGCTTGCCGATCAAATTCTACCTGCGCGATCCCAAACCCCTCGGACACTGACCTCCATGTTGGTTCTCACCCGACGCATCAATGAAAGCATCGTGATCAACGGCGATATCGTCGTCACCGTGCTGGAGGTTGGCCGCAACGGCCAGGTGCGCCTCGGGATCGATGCCCCTCGGCATTACCAGATCTACCGCCGTGAATTGTGGCTGGAGATCGAACAGGAGAACCGCAGCGCGCTCGCCAGCGCGCTCAGCGACAATCAGGCCTCGCCAGGGGCGGTGCCCTCGTCGCCGACGCCATCCATCGTACCGTCATCCACGGATGAGCCGACCCCGACCGGTTCACATCGCAGTTCACCCTGATTCCAGGTGTCCCATGGCTTTGACCCGCGCTTCGTTCGAAGACATCATCGACCGCATCCACACCAGCCCATCGTTGCCCGAGGTGGTGACGCAGGTGGTGCGCCTGGTCAACGACCCCAACTCCGACGCGCGGCAAATCAATGCGATCATGATGAAGGACGCGGCGATGGCGGCGAAGATGCTGCGCATGGTCAACAGCGTCTATTATGGACTCCCGGAGCCGGTGAATGACCTCGAACAGGCGATCGTCATCCTGGGTTTCAAGACCATCCG
Organism: Planctomycetota bacterium; assembly: GCA_031425255.1. Taxonomy (GTDB): domain Bacteria; phylum Planctomycetota; class UBA11346; order UBA11346; family UBA11346; genus BOG-1363. The sequence continues at coordinate 8,725 of JANPIY010000947.1, read as the reverse complement.
TTCAGTCGCCCTCTCGATCTCCGTGCTCAACATGTTTCAGCAGCAGAACGCCAACTTCAACATGAAGGCCTTCTGGGCCCACAGCGCGGTCAGCGCCTGCCTGTGCCGACTGATCTCGGGCAAGGCGCGCATCTGCGATCCGGAAATGGGCTTCACCATCGGCCTGCTCAAGGGCCTGGGCAAGGTCATCCTGGCCGAAAACGCCCCCGAGGAGACCCGCGCCGCCATCGCCGTGGCGCGCGAGTACCGCTTCGGTTTCACCAAGGCCTGCCGCGAGGTGATGGATACCGATGACGCCGAGATCGGTGCCTGGCTGATGGAACGCTGGGCTCTGGACAAGACCCTGGTCGCCGCGGTGCGCGATCAGAACAGCCTCGCCACCACCAAGGAACCCAAACTGGTGTCGATGTGCATGCTCAGCGAATACCTCTGCGGCCTGAAGAAGATCCGCACCAGCGGCCAATGCGACGAACCGCAACTGGACGCTGGCGTCTGGCCACACCTGGGCATGGACAAGACCGCGCTGGTCGAGGTCTTGTCGGTGATCAACGACGAGGTCGAGAACGCCCGCCAACTGCTCGCGATCTCGGCCTGACCAGCGGAAGGCCAAACGATCTCTCGATAGCCGCAGAGGCGCAGAGGTAAGAGGAGGGCCGCAGAGTTGGAACCTCCTGGCTGCTCGCCTCTGCGGCCCTCTTCTTGCCTCTGCGCCTCTGCGCCTCTGCGGCTACCGAGCTTCTCACGCGGTGACGGAGAGCGGCAAACCGACGGCCGGCGGTTGGCGCCGAAGCAGCGCAGGCCGACACTCGCCCGCGCGCGATCAGCCCCTAGCGTCAGCCCATGCTCAGCATCCGCGGCGTCACTAAGAAGTTCGGACCCCTCGTCGCGGTCGATGACCTGACCCTGGAATTGCCGGCCGGACACGTGCACGCGTTCCTGGGACCCAATGGCGCCGGCAAGACCACCACCATCCGCATGTGCACCGGCCTGCTGCGGCCCGATACCGGCACGGTCACCGTCGGCGGCTTCGACGTCGCCAGCGAGGGCGTCGAAGCGCGCCGGCTGCTGGCCTATGTGCCCGATGAACCCTACCTCTACGACCGCCTCACCGGGCGCGAGTTCCTCGACTTCACCAGCCGGATCTATGGCCTGTCGCGAGAGCTGTTCGCCGAACGCCTGGCCGAGGTCAGCGCGCAGTTCTCGCTCGAGGGTTTCCTCGACCAGCTCGCCGACGGCTATAGCCACGGCATGCGTCAACGCGTGGTGCTGGCAGCCGCCATGCTGCACCGGCCCAAGGTCCTGATCGTTGACGAGCCGCTGGTCGGGCTCGACCCCAAACACATCCGCATCGTGCTGGCGTTGCTGCGTTCGATCGCCGACGCCGGCGGCGCGGTGCTGATGAGCACGCATTCGCTCTCCACCGTCGAAGGCGTCTGCGATGGCGTCACCGTGATGGACCATGGCCGCATGATCGCGTCCGGCACGGTGGCGAGCCTGAAGGGTGAGGGCGACCTGGAGTCGCGTTTCCTTGCGCTGACCGAGCACGAGGCGCCGCCCGCGCCACGTCGCGTTTAAGGAACGCGATGAGCCGCACCGGTGTCGTGCATGTGCTGGTGGACGCCCACAACGTGCTGCATCACGACCCCGTCCTGCGTTCCCTGATGTCGGAGCCGGAACGCGCGCGCAGCGAGATGGAGCAACTGCTCGCTGGCCGCCAGCACACCCACCTCTTCTATGACGGCGGTCCGGGCGGCGAGGCGCGCACCTCGCACCGACAGGGCTTGTCCATCGACTACGCTGGCACCGGCGAAGCGGATGACCGCATCGTCCGCTGGCTGCAGGCCAACGCCACGCGCCGCGCGCTGGTGATCACCGACGACGCCGACCTGCGCCGGCGGGTGCGCACCCTTGGTGCCGTGGTCGGCGACGCGCGCGGTTTCCTGCAGCCGCTGCGCGGCGCCCATGACCCGCGCGAATCGCGTGGTCCGCTGAGCCCAGGCGAAGTCGATGAGTGGATGAAGATCTTCGGGCTGGAGGACGAGGGCTGACCTGGGAGCGCCGACTTCAGTTCGGCCAGGGCGATCCTCCCCCCCCCCCCGGGACCGCCGGTTGCCAGCCGGCCAGGGGCAATCCTCCCCCCTGGGACCGCCGGCTGCCAGCCGGCAGAGCGGCACCACCAGCGATTCTGGTGGGAAGAAAACCGGGAAGATTGCCCCTGGCCGGCTGGCAGCCGGCGGTCCCAGGCTATTTGCCGCCGAACGCGTAGAGCTTCTCGGCGGTGCGCACGAACACCTGACCATGGGCCAACACGACCGATGAACGCGCGGTGCCGCCCGCGCCGAGTGCATAGGCGCCCAGGATCTTGAACTCGTTCGCCGCCAGCACGAAGACCTGGCCACTCTCATCCATGGTATAGAGACGACCGGCGCCGCCGCTGGGCGACGCGCGCAGGACGCCCTTGGCCGGCAGTTCGCCCTGCCAGAGCACCTTGCCGGATGTGGGATCGACGCAGCGCAGGACCTTCTTGTCGCCGTCGAGGAGGTACATCCGGCCCTGGTAGGACAACGGCATGCATACGTCGCTGGTCAGCTCGGTGCTGTTCCAGGCGACATGCGAGGCGGTCACGTCGCCGCTGCCGCCGGGCTTGACCGCGAAGGTGCGCCCGCCGCGGGCGGTGATCGACACCACCTTGCCGTCGACCAGCACCGAACCGGGGATGCTACGCCAGTTCTTCGCGCGCTTGTCGTTGTAGCCATCGCTGCGCCAGAGCTCCTTGCCGGTGGCTGGGTCGTGGGCGGTGACCAGGTCGCCGCCGAACAGCGTCAGCTCCTCGCGACCGTCGACGGTGTAGACGATCGGCGTCCCGTAGGATTCCAGCGACTCGCCCTTGGCTTCGCTGGGACGGGGATGGTGCCAGAGATTTTTGCCGGTGGCGGGATCAATGGCGAGCAGGAATGACGCGCTGACCGCCTCCGGCGCTTTCTTGCTGTCGTTCTGCAGCACCTGCACGAACAGCCGGCCGCCATGCAGCAGCGGGCTGGAACCATACAGCCACATGATCTCGAACTTGCCGAATTCCTTCTGCAGATTGCGCGCCCACAGCGGCTTGCCCTCGGCGGTGAAGGCGGCGAGATCGCCGCTGCCGTACATGAACACCGCCAGCTTGCCATCCGTCACCGCCGAGGGTGCCGCCAGGTCGTTGCGGTTGTTCGACGCCAGCGATGGCGCGACCACCGCGCTCCACAGCACCTTGCCCGTGGTCCGCTCGACGCACATCGCGGTGAGGTTGGCGGTCGCCTGGTCGATCGCCGGCAGGAAGATGCGGTTCCCCATGACCACCGGCGTGCCGGAACTGGGACCCGGCAGATCGAGCGCCCAGACCTGGGTCGAGGCATCGAGCTTCTCCGGCAGCATGGTCTCGCCGCTCGCCCCATCGAGGGTGGGGCCGCGCCAGTTCGGCCAGTCGGCGGCGACCGCCGGCAGCCAGAGAGCGGAGAGCAACGCCGGCACCAGCGCGCGACGGAGGAGGGCAGAAAGGGAGGTCATCGTTTTCACCGGCGAGTCTGTACCAGCGACCGGCAGCCGGTGTTTAGGGAAATCCGCGCGGGACCGCCGGCTGGGTGAAACCGTGGCGCCGGACGCATGGACCGTAGGGCAATGCCATCAAGCTAACGAAGAAGATTCGGCCGCAGAGACGCAGAGACGCAGAGACGCAGAGGAAAGGCAAAGCGGGGTCTTTTTCACCTCTGCGCCTCTGCGCCTCTGCGGCCAAATCTCATTGGTTCACAGCATTGACCGTAGGCCCCGGTGCGGGAGCGATGTGTCCTTGGCAGCGCGGTCGGACCCGAACGATACCCGCCATGCCTCCCCTGCGTGCACTCCAGGCCTTGTGCTGGCTGGCCTTCCTCGGGCTGGTGCTGGTCGGCGGCCATGCCGGCACCTACGTCGTCGCCTGGCAGACCTGGCTGGTTCTGGGGGCGATGGTCCTGCTCGCGCTGGGCGTGGTCGGCGGCCTGCTCGCCGGTCCCGGCCAGGAGGACCATCACGGACATGACCATGCTGGCCACGACCACCCGTCACCGTCATGGATCGAGACCGGGGTCCACACCTTGCCGCTGGTGCTATTCCTCGCGGTCGGTCCGAGCGCGCTCGGCAGCCACGCCCTCGCCATCAACGGCGAGATCGACACCACCACCTTCATCCAGGCGGCTCCGGCGACGTCGAGCGAGGTCGATGGCTACACCCGCACCGATCTGCTCGCACTGCGCCACGATCCCTTCCTCGACGGTGGCCGGGTCGAAGTCATCGCCCGCCTCGGCCAACTGGCGGAGCAGACCACGCGCCGACGCCGCAGCGGCCCACCACCGCTGCCACGACCGGTCCTGTTCCGCCATGTCATCTCCTGCTGCGCCGCCGACGGCCAACCGATCTACGCCTGGCTCACGGATCCGCCGTCAGCGCATTTCCCCGTCGATACCTGGGTGCGCGTGCGCGGCACGCTCGATACCCGCGCCACCGGCGGCGTGATCCCGGTGATCACCGTGGAAATGATGGAGGCGGTGCCGCAGCCAGAGCAGGCGTATCTGATCGTTCCAGGAACCGTGGCGGCGCCTGGGCATGTGCCGATCCAATAGCTCAGGGACAGCCGTGCAAAGTGCGAAGTGCGATCGCTCGCTGTGCTCGCTGGTGCGAAGTGACTCCCACGAAACCTCGCACCTCGCACGCGAGCGCAGCAAGCCTACGGCAATTTCATCACCGACAGATCATCGAAGAACACCGGCTTCCCTGAATACGGCATGCCCCAGGCCGATGGCCGGCCGGACACCGGCGCCTTCTCCTCCTTGAAGCTGATCTGCCAGTCCTTGGGTTCGGGAGTGCCGTCGGCCCAGGCCTTGCCTTCGATCATCCAGGCTCCGCCGACGGGACGGACCTGGAGGTGGAACCACAACCAGGTGTCGCTCTTCCAGTCGCTCGGCGCGCTGGCCTGGACCACGTCATCGCGTACCAGCTCGATCTGCTTCTTGGTCCCCGCCAGGCGCAACACGTGGCCGGTGACGCCGCCCAGGCCGACGCCGAAGGTCGGCGCCTGACGGCCCTTGGTGGCCGACTTCAGACGCGCGCGCACCACCTGCCCTTCCTTGGCCGTCGGTCCGAACAGGAAGCTGTAGGTATCCAGCGGCACCGGATTCAGTTCGAGCACCGGGTTGCCGGCGTCCGCCACCACTTTGAACTCGCCGTTGAGCACCATGAAGTCCTCGGGCACGTCGGTGGCCTTGCTGAAATCCTGGGCGAAGACCGGCTCGGCGGCGCTGGCATTGGCCAAACACAACACGGAGGCGCACAGACCGAGGGAGAACGAGCACAGGGAGAACGAGCGGATCATCGGGTCATTCCTTTCGCAGAGCATCGATGGTGGTACCGGCAAGAGCCCGGCGCGTCGCGACGACGATCACCAGCAGACCGCTGCCCAGGATGACGGCCAGCGCCAGGCCAAGGTCGCCCCATGGCACCGGCGTCCCAGGCGCACGCAGCGCCGGCCACACCGCCAGGGCACCGCTGGCGGCGCCGAGGGAGAGACCGGCGAGCAGGAGTAGCGCGTGTTCCGTCAGCAGCAGGCGCAGCAGCATCGCCCGGCTGAAGCCGAGGGCATGCGCGGCGGCGAGTTCGCCACGACGATCGGCGACGTTGCGCGCCACCACCACGCCGACGCCGATGCTGCCGATCAGCAAGGCCAAACCGCCCAGAGTGAGGAAGATGTCGAGGTAGGTGCGCTCCACCGCCAGGTACGCGGCCAGGCGCTCCACCGCCGGCTCCACCGTCACGCCATAGTCGGCGAGACCCCGCTCGAGTTCCTTCGCGACCTGCGCCTGACGCTCCGGCGGGGCGTCGATCAGCCACAGGCCGTGCCCACCTTGCGACGGGAACTTGTCGATGAAGTGGTCCTTGGCGATGTACAGACCGCCCTGGAGGAGCGAGTGGGCAACCGTCCCGACCAGCAGGATGGTGAAGGGCCGGCCACGCTCGTCGTGGTAGGTCATGCGGTCGCCGACCGCCATGCCGAGCGACCACATGGTGGTGTTCGCATCGCCGATGGCGGGCACCACGCCTTCGTCACGATGGTCGAGCGCGCGCCAGCCGGCAGCCGCATCGCCCGCTGAAAAAGTGAAGCGTCCCGCGAACGCCTGCGGATCCACTCCGTAGAGGCGCGGCGTGCTGCTGTGGTTGAGATTCAGGCAGCTCGCATCATCGCCAGGTCCGACGCGGATCGCGGTGAAGCGTACATCGGTCAATCCCTCCAGCCCCAGGCGTTCGCGATCGGCCAGGTCATCGAGGTTCTCCGCCAGCGGCACGGCGCTGTCCATCGCGAGCGCGAAGCCACCGGTGCCGGAGGTGCGTTTCTCCGCGCCCGCCAGCGGATCACGACGATTCGCACCGACCGCCAGGATGAGGAAGGTGGCGGCCGCCAGCACCACCACCACGCCAATGCTGCGGCCACGTCCACGCGCCGCATTGGTCACGGCCAACGATGGCAGGTCGAGACGTTGCAAACCGTGCTGCAGGCTGCGATCGATGCCGGCGGTGCCGGCGGCGATGCCCGCGATCAGTCCGAGTGCACCCGCAGCGAAGAACGCACCCACCGCGGCCGCTGGTTCCAGGGGCAGCAGCGCGATGGTCAGCGCTCCCAGACCCGCAACCAAGGCCAGCAGCGCCGGCCAGCGGCGCTTGGGCGGCATGATCTCCGCGCTGGCGCGACCACGCAGCAGCTGCGGTACCGGCTCGCGGTGCAGGCGGCGCAGGCGCCAGCGCAGCACGAGGCTGGCGACCAGGGCGCTGGCGACGACACCGATCACCAGCGTCGTGGCCTGCAGGTGCAGCCCGATCGGCGCCGCGCCGACCGCGGCGCTCCAGCCACCCGCCAGAGCGATCAGCACGGCGGTGGCGTAGGCGACGCCCAACGCCATGCCGAGCACGGATCCCACCAGCGACACCACCACACATTCCCACCACAGCAGGCGCGCGACCCGACGGGGCGTGAAACCGACGGCCATCAGCAGGCCGATCTCCGCGCGTCGCCGCTCCAGGCCCAGCGCTACCAGCATGCCCGCGAGGGTCAGCGCGGCGACCACCAGGAAGAAACCCAGCCCGAGGAAGAGTCCGGAGAAATCCATCGCCTTGGCGCTCGCCGCCAGGGCCTGCACGCGCAGCGGCACCGTCACCAGCCCGAGGTCGGACGGCGTGAGCTGCGCCTGCAGGCGACTGGTGACCTCCGCCGGCGTCTGCGGCAGGCGCACGGCGGTGAGTGCGCCGAAGCGGTTCGCGAACAGGCGCTGACCCGCTGCGAGGGAGAGGAACGCCTTGGGCGTACCACGATGCTGCTTCCAATACTCCTCATCGGTCGGGCGGATGCGCGCGAGGTCTATCGGTACGCCAGGATGCCAATCCTTGCAGTCCTCCTCGTCGGCGATGCCGGGGAAACGCGGCATCAGCTCGCGATCATTGGCGGCGCCGCTGAGCGGCACGACGGCGCGCACGGTCAATGTCGCGCTGTCCTCGCGCAGGCCACCCGCCGGGCCGATGACGAAGTATTTCACCGTCAGCTGATCGCCGACCTTGGCCGCGAGATCCTCCGCCAGCCAGGTGCTGATGGCGATGCCATCAGCACCGAGATCACCTGGGATCGGCGCCCCCTGCCCTGGGAAACGTGGCCAGTCGGCGGCGGCTACCAATGAGTACGGCGTCGCGCGGGCGCCCAGGCGCAACTCGTTGACGAAGTAGGTCATCACGCCGGCGGCTTCCGGGGTACTGGTCAGCGTGCTGGCGAGCGCCTGGTCGAGGAAGATGCGCTCGGCGCGCACCTCGGTGCGTTCGCCGATGGTGCGCACGTCGATCAGGGCATCGGCCGGAGTCCAGCGCTGCGCCACCGCCGCCTCGACGGCGACGTCGGAGCTGCCGCCGACCAGCAGCAGGTTGGCGATCGCCGCCATGCCCGTGCGCTTCTGCAACGAAGTCAGGTCGATGAAGACGGTGGGCGTCGGGATCTGCGCCGCGGCGAGCGAGAAGCGGCCGAACTGCGCCTCGGTCAGCACCACGCCGACCCGCACGCGCATCGCCACCGTGGTGTCGGCGGTGGACGACAGCGGTGCGTCCCGCGGCAGGAAGCCGGGTTTCTCGACCCGTATCAAGATGCTGTCGCCGGCCTTGGCCTGCAGCCGGTGGGCGAGCGGCGTATTGAGCGCGACGGTGTTCTCTTCCAGGCCGATCTCTGTGCGCACGGGCGCCAAGGACCAGAACCGGTGATCGACTCCCAACACCGAGATGGCGTTGGCGCGATGCTCGCCATTGGCGGCCAAGCCCCGCAGCGTCAGCACCGGCGCCACCGTGGCGCCACTACCGAGCTGCGCCTGCACTCCGGCGGCGAGGGTGTCCTTGATGAACCTGCCGTTGGCCGCCACCACCACGTCCGCCCTGCCGATACGCGCCAGCGCGATGTCGCGCAGGCTGCCGCGCACGCTGTCGCCGATCACCAGCGAACCGGTGATCACCATGGCGGCCACGGCGATGCCGAGCAGCACCAGCAGGTGGCTGCGGGCATGGTAGGCGACGGTGCGCAGGATGAGGTGGCGGAGGTTCACGGTTCGCCCCCCTGGGACCGCCGGCTGCCAGCCGGCAGGGTGGGAGCAGGTAAGGTGTCCGTGCGAGGGAGCGCAACGGATTGCCCCTGGCC
>JANPIY010000946.1:0-8818 GCA_031425255.1 Planctomycetota bacterium | reverse complement strand
ACACCTCGCCAGCACCGGCCAGGTCAAGGTCGGCGATGCGGTGATGACCAAGGAGGAGGCCGCCGCGGCCAAGGAGCAGATGCTGAAAGCCGGCGCCAACGCGCGCATCGAGCAGCAGGTGCGTGATGCGGAGTGGGCGGTTAAGACCGGTGAGAAGAGGCTCGCCGAAGCGACCGAACGCCGAGACAAGGCCAAGGAGGAATTGGCCAAGGCCAAGGCCGACGCCAAAGGCGCCGCCAATCGCAAGGAGCAGTTGCAGAAGCAGCTCGACGCGCGCGCCGCCAGGCCGCAGAACAATCGCAACCAGCAGCAGGATGGCGCCGACCGCGCGGCTTTGCAGGCCGCCAGCGGCGACGCCAGCGCCGCGGCCAGCGCCGAGAAGAAATGGGAGAAGGAGGTGGAGTCCACCACTGAAGCCCTGACCAGGGTCAAGGCCACGGTGGACAAGGCGAAGGCGGCCCTGCCTGAACTGAAGAAACAGCTCGAAGCCGCCAAGGGCATACCGGCGGAGACGCCGAGCGCGGCGCCGGCCGCGGGCGACAAACCCGCCGCGGGCGACAAACCCGCCGCCGAGGCGAAACCCAAGAGTCGCTTTGGCGATTGAGCGACGGACGCGCCACCCGCCCGTGCTGTAGAAGGTGCCATTGACGGGCGGACGGATCGTGACGTACCCTGGTCATGGAAGGACGCCGAGCCCGCCGGACGCACATCACCAGGGCGCTGGGAGACCCCAAACGCCTATGACCCTGGCAACGAGTCCTGCTGTTCCTGGATGACGCTTCACCGCCGCGCTCCGGCCAGTTCGGCAACTCCTTCCAACCCAGCCGCCGGTCGCACGACCGGCGGTTGTTGTTTTTACATAGCCCTTCAGCTTTCCGCATGTCAGACGACGTCGATCCCGCGGTCATGCGCTTTCTGGAATTACTCGCCTACAAGATCGGGTGGAACGTACTGGCTCGCATCACGATCACGGCTGGCGGAAACGCTGCACTGAAAGTCGTCCATTACCGTACTGCGCCAATATCCATAGGGCACGGCTTCACGTCATCGGCGAAAGCACCCGCAGTGATCTCAGGCGACATCAACGTCGAGGCCGATCTTATCCGGCGAGTCTTCCGCTATGCCCTCGCCAATGAGGATGCCCCCACGTCTTGGCACGACGGCCGACTCGTCTTCTTCGATGTCCTCAGTTACCCGCACGAAGACTACCAGACCTTCGTGATGCTCGTTCTCAAAGTGCAGATGATCTGACCGTTCACCACAGAGAGGATCGGGCCGCAGAGGCGCAGAGGCAAAAAGCCCCTGTTCTTGTCTTCCTCTGCGTCTCTGCGTCTCTGCGGCCAGCTTTTCTCACCATAAGAATGAACGAGAGCCCCAGGCCGTAACATTCGATTCCCCCTACGATCAAGAACTCAGGGATCGGTCGACAGGCGCTCCACCGGGATGGTCTCGGGCTTCTGATTCATGCTCGCCCATTCCAGTTTCACCAGCATGCCGGACTTGGGCTGCTTGTATTCCACGCGCATGGGATGGCGCTTGCTGGCATCGAGGACCACCGATCCCTGGTGGTCCGCCGGATTCTGTGAGCCCCAGGCGTCGATCACCAGTTTGTCATCGATGAAGAGTCGCGCACCCGCGTCGCTGCGCAGGCTGAGCAGATACTTCTCGCTGAAGAGCGGTTGGAGGTAGCCGTTCCAGCGGACAGAGAAATCGGTCTTGCGCTGATCCAGCGGCACGCTCTCCAGGCCGAGATCGGTATGCACGCCGGTCTCGAGCCGGCTGAAGAGCTGCTCCTTCAAGTCGGTGCCGGCGAAGTAGGTCGCGCGCAGGCCCGAACGATAGGTCTTCTTCACCGATGACGCGGTCGCGAGCAGGGGTTTGGCCACCGTCTGCGTGCCTTCCGCCACGGTGGCGAAATGACCGGTCGGGACTTCCACCAGCAGGCGGCTGTCGACATCGGTGAATCCGACCAGCCCCTCGCTCACATCCAGGCGGGTGGCGATGGCGGTGGGAGTGAACTCCAGCGTCAGCACCGTGCCGAGCACCACCGCCTGGGCGTTCGGCGTGGTGAAGACCATCGGGCGGCCCGACGGCTGCTTGGCGACCTCCGCGGTCACCCGGCCCCATACCAGGTGCACCCGTTTACCGATGCTGCTGGTCGCCGACCCGCCGCTCGGCAAACGGATATCGGTGCGCTGGTCGAGCTGGAGTGCGGTCTTATCCGGGTATTCGATGCGCGCCTGCCCGCCATCACCGACGTGCACACGATCACCCGGCAACAGCGCGACGCCGGTCTTGGCCAGCAGGGTCTCCTTGCCGCGATGGATGGTCACCCCGGCGGTGACGGTGCCGAGGGTGCCCACGGGTTCGATCTCACCAGCGGGACGGGTCACCCATAGGGCCAGGAACAAGGCGGCGGCGAGTGCGCTCGTGGGCACCAGCATGGTCAACACCCGCCGGCGCGTCGGCCGCACGGGCGCCACCCGCAGGGTCGGGCGGCGACGTCTGCCGAGGTCGCGGTTGGCGCTGTCGTCCGGCACCATGGGACAGGAATTGTTGGTGATCTGGCGCGCCGATTCCGCCACCAGCTCCCATTCCTGGAGCACTTCGACGAAACGTGTGCGGGCGGCGTGATCGCCGGCGAGCACCTGTTTGATGCGCACGACATCGGCGGCGCTCAGGCGGTCGGCGAGGTAATCCTCGAAGAGGGCGTCGTTGGTGGTGGTCACGGGCGTATCCCTTGGGCTTCGAGACGTTTGCTCAGGCAGTTGCGCAGCTTGTCGCGCAAGCGGGACAACATCAGACGAATGGCATTGACGCTGCGCCCATGTCGGTCGGCCAGGGTCTCGCAGGACTCCTGCTTCCAGTAGAAGCCAGCGAGCAGGTCGACGTTGAAGGTATTCAGACGCGCCATGCAATCGCGCAACGAGACGCCCATCAGGCGCTGGCGCTCGGCGAACTGGTCGTCGAGGTTCTCCTTCACCGCCTGCTCCACCAGGTCGAGCAGCTCCTGATCGGGAGTCGAGGTCTCGCGCCCGCGGCTGCGGATGGCCTCGAGGGTCTTGAAGTGCACGATCTGGCGCACCCACAAGAAGATGCCGGCCTCGTCTTTGAGGTCCTGCCACTTGTTCATCACCACCAGATAGGCTTCCTGCACCACGTCTTCGGCCAGGGTCCAGCTGCGCAGCATGGCGTAGGAGTAGCTCAACAGGGCATCGCGGTACTGGAAGGCCGCCTTCACCACATCGTCGCGGGTGCGCGGCTTGTCCATGGCGGCGGCTACCACCTGGGCCGGGTCGGCAGCGTTGGGAAGGATCTCGGTCGGGTCGGCCACGGCTGCTCCTCAGGTCTATGCCCGCCGCTCCAAGGCCATGTCGCCCAAAGCTGAAGGCTGACGAAGGCTTCGCCGCCGCATCCGGAGATCCAGCGGCCATCCCCTGGGAGGGATGGCGGGGAGTGAGAAGGTCCTAGGTCCGGATCGCCTGCAACGCCGTCGAGCTGACGAAGAGGAATCGGCCGCAGAGTCGCGGAGACGCAGAGGAAGGCACACCTGGTCTTTTTTCGCCTCTGCGCCTCTGCGGCCAAATATCTTGGCTTCACGGCATTGGGGTCTCCTGGGCGCAACAGGTGCAGAATCGGCTGGCGCTGCTCTGGGACGTGTCCGAAGTCGGGTTTTAAAAGTGATTGAGGCTGGATCCCGAAAGAGCCAGGCCTCCGGACGGTCTACTGCCCCGGCCAGGTCAGCGCGAAACTGCTCCCGCCTGGTCCGGTGGTGACCAGAGCCAGTTCGCCGCGTTGGCGCCGCTGACAACGGCGGGCGACGGTGGCACCCAGGCCGAGGCCACGGGTCCGGCCGGTGATGAAGGGTTCGAATAGACGCTCCCGCAGGATCTCCGGCACGCCACAGCCGGTGTCGACCACGGTGATCCGTCCCTCGTCGATCGCCAAAGCGACCCGCCCGCCTTCGCGGCAGGACTGCACGGCGTTGCGGATGACGTTGAGCAAGGCCTGGCGGCTGAGCTCGGTATCGCCCATGGCACGGCCACGCCCACTCCACACCAGATCGACGCCGGCGCGTTCAGCATCGACCTGCGACAACTCGCAGGTCGTACGCGCCAGCCAGGGCAGATCGATCGGCCGCAATTCCGCTTCGCGTTCGCGGCTGTAATAAAGCAGGTCGGTCACCAGATGACCCAGGCGTTCGACCTCGGCGAGGATGATGTCGACGCTCTCGCTGTCGGGACCGCTGCTGACCACTTCGCGCAGCAGTTCAGCGTTGGCGCTGATGCCGGCGAGGGGATTGCGGATCTCGTGCGCCACGGTCGCGGCCATGCGTCCCATCTCGGCCAACGGACGCAGGCGCTCGATTTCGGCGAGCAGCTGATCAGTGGTCATGGCATCGGCATTGCCGCTGCGCTCGTGGCCGGCCGCGTCCATCAGACTGTCTCGGCGATGACGTCGTCGTGTTCATTGCTGGCCAGGTCCAGCTCGCGCAGTTTGTTGTAGAGCGTCGTGCGGTTGATGCCGAGCAGCTCCGCGGCGCGGCTCTTCTGCCCGCCGGTCTCATCGAGCGCGGCGCGCACCAGCATCGCCTCGATGCGGGCGAGGTTGCGCTCGCCGGCGGGAATCATCAGCGCGCCCTTCGGCAACGCCGGTACCTCAGCCATCGCGGGAATTGCCGGCGCCACTGGCATGGGATACGGGTGGGACATGAAGGTCGGCGCGGCCGGGATGGTGAAGACCTCCTCATCCATGCACAGGTCACCCGGGGCGATCTCGTTGCCTTCGGCGGTGATCACCGCGCGTTCCACCGCGTTGGCCAGTTCGCGCACGTTGCCCGGCCAGACATAGGCCGACATCGCCGTACGCGCGGCCGCGCTCAAGCGCAGGTCCGGCCGCCCGAGTTCCGGGGCCAGGCGTTTGAGCAGATGATCGGCGAGCGGCAGGATGTCCTCGGCCCGCTCGCGCAGCGCCGGCACCTGGATTGGTACCACGCGCAGGCGGAAATCCCGGACCTGACGGAAACGACCGCCGGCGACTTCCTGGCGCAGGTCGCGATTGGTGGCCGCGACCACGCGCACGTCCACCGCCACGTCGGCCAGGCCGCCGACGCGGCGGAAGCGGCGTTCCTGCAAGACCCGCAGCAGCTTGGTCTGGAGCTGGAGCGGCATCTCGCCGACCTCGTCGAGGAAGATGGTGCCGCCATCGGCGATCTCGAAGAGGCCGGCCTTGCCCTTGCTGTCGGCCCCGGTGAAGGCGCCCTTCTCATAGCCGAACAGCTCGGCCTCCAACAGGTTCTCCGATAAGGCCGCGCAATTGATCGCGACGAACTGTTTGTCCGCGCGCGATGAACGTTCATGGATGGCGCGCGCCACGAGTTCCTTGCCGACACCGCTCTCGCCCTGGATCAGCACCGTGGTGCCGGGGACCGCGGCGACGCGTTTGACCAGCGCCATCACGCGTTTCATCGCCACGCCATGGGCGACCAGCGAGTGACGTCCGGAAGCCTTGCCAGAGAGGCGCGCGACCTGGCGCCCCAGCCGCTGCTTTTCCAGCAGGTGGTTCACCGTCGTGCGCAGGCGTTCGAGCTTGAAAGGTTTTTCGATGAAGTCGGCGATACCCTGCTTGAGCGCATCGACCGCGAGATCGAAGCTGCCCTGGCCGGTGAGCAGCACGACCGGCAGTTCCGGATCGATGCCGCGGATCTTCGCCGCGACGTCCAGACCGTTGCCATCCGGCAGGCCGTGGTCGAGCAGCACCAGATCGGGATAGGCCTCACGCACCAGCACCAGCGCCTGCTCGGCGTTTTCCGCCTCGCGCACCACCATGCCGCTGAAAGCGCGCACGATGGCGTGGCGGATCGAGGGTTCATCGTCGACGACGAGGATGGTCTCACTCATGGCTGGCCTCCGGTGACAACACTGCGGACGCTCACCCGAGGATCTTGCTCAGCTTTTCTTTGAAGCGTTCCGGCGTGAACGGCTTGGCCAGGTAGTTGTTGGCGCCCGCCAGCACGGCGTCCTTGACCTTGTCGGCGCTGCCTTCGGTGGTGACCATGATGATCGGCACCTTCTTCTCCGGATCGAGTTTGCGGATCTCCCGGACCATGGTCAGGCCATCCATGTTGGGCATGTTCCAGTCGGAGAGCACCAGTTCGATGCCGCCCGCGGCGAACTTGTCCAGGCCCTCCTTGCCATCGCTCGCTTCGACGACCGTCACGTCGAAGCCGCAATCTCTGAGGTTCTTGATGACGATCTTGCGCATCATGGCGGAATCGTCGACGACCAGGACGGTCTTGGGCATGGCAGGCTCCTCTGGCGGGAAATCAGTGTTGAGTATTACCTCAGCTTCGCGCAGGCCGCAAGGCGAGGTCTCATTGCGGCAATGGGGCCATCAGCCCTCTAACGGCTGGCCACCTGGGCGGGTGGCACCAGGCCCAGGCGTTCGCTGCGAGCCCCCTCCGGGGTGCTCTGCAGTTCGAGTCCCTGGACGGGGGTGGGCGCCTGCACATGGAAGCGTTCCCAGCTCCAGCCGGGCTCCCTGGGTCCACGCCACCACAGGCCGGTATCGCTGGCGGTCACGCTCAGGCCGTTGATCGCCGGGATGCGCGCACCGTCGCTCCTCACCCCGGTGGCGACGCCGCGGATGTCGACATCGCGCATGGTCACGGTCACCCCGGCACCCAGGTCCAGGCCCACACCCCCGGGCACGGCCGGTTCGACCATCACCGCATCGAGATCGAGCTGGCCGTGCACCGCCACCACCACCGGCGCACTGCCGGCTCCGCCCAGGCGGGAACGCACGATCTCGGCCCGGCCATCGCGCAGGTGCACGGCGGGCTGCTGGCTGATCACGCTGTCCTCGACGGTGATGGCACCTTGCAGATCCAGCAGCAGGCCACCGCGGACGGTCACCGCGCGCAAGGTCAGATGCGCGCCGCTGGAGACCACCTGCCCGCTGATGGCACCGCCGCTGATGGTGGCGCGCACACCCGAGGTCGCCTCGATGGCGATGCCGCCGGTGTGGGTGATCTCGATGCCGTCGAGGATGAAGGCGGTCAGGCCGGGTTCGCAGCGGACCAGGGGCGCCTCGCCAGCACCGCCGGCCACCACCACGCGCACCCCTGGGCCGGCAGCACGGATGGTGACGCCTGCATGCGCGGCGCCGAAACGCCAGGGACCGGGATAATCGCCGGCTTCCAGCAGGAGCGTCCGCTGTTCCTGCTGGCCGATCCCGGCCAGGACCACGGCAAAGGTCGCCGGCGAAACCCGCTGACCGGCATCGGCGAGATGGAGCACACCCCAGCCGGCAAGTCCCGCGAGCACCACCATGGCGACCACCACCGTCGCCAGCAGTGGTGAGCGCCGCGCCGGTTTCGGCATCCGCACGGTGGGACGGATGAGCACCTGCTCAGATGAGGAGTCTGAACTGCGGCTGGTGGTGCTATTGCTGACGGCATCCGGCGGCGTGGTCGGCGCGGCGATGCTGGCCGAGCCTTCTTCCGCACCGAGCGCGCGTTCCTGGATCTCCACCAGGTTCGGCGCCAACTGCTTGAGGCCGGCCAGCACGTCGTCCCAGGTGTTGAAGCGACGTTTGCGGCTCTTCTCGAGCATGTGCCCCATCAGCTTGACCATGCCGGTGCTGATGCCGATATCGCGTAACAGGTCGAGGTCGGCGCTCTCGGTCACCTGCTTGTACATGATGATGGTCGAGCTCTTGCCATGGTGCATGGTCTGCCCGAGCAGGGCGTGATAGACCGAGGCCGCGAGGCTGTAGATATCGGCGCGTTGATCGAGATCGATCTCGCCCGAGGCCTGTTCCGGCGGCATGTAGTGGGGCGTACCCAAGGCCATACCGGCGCCGGTGAGCATGCCCTTGCTGTCCTCATCCGGTACGCCCTGGACGATGACCTTGGCCAAGCCGAAGTCGCAGAGCTTGGCGCAGAATGGTTCCACCACGCCGTCGCGCGGCGGAGCCATCATCAAGTTCGCAGGTTTGACGTCACGATGCAGGACGCCGTGGTTCCAGGCGTAGCGCAGGCCGCTGGCCATCTGCCAGAGCAGGACGACGGCCTGGTCTTCCGGCAGCTTGCCACGTTCGTTCATGCGCTGCTTCAGGCTCGGGCCCTTGATCAGCTCCATCACCAGATAGCGCTGGCCATCGACCTCGCCGGCTGCCAGCGACTGGGTGATGTGCGGATGTTTCAGCCGCATCGAGGCGCGCGCCTCGCGCTGGAAACGGCGGGCGTTCTCCTGGCTGCGCGCGAGCTTGGAGGACAGCAGCTTGACCGCCGCCTCCTGGCCGGCGTTGTTCACCGCGCGGAAGACGTCGCCCATGCCGCCGCTGCCGATGCGGCCCTGCAGCACGTAGCCTTCCACTTCGAGGGCGCGGATGGAGGTCGAGCTGACGTATTTGCGCAGGTCGCGGGCCTGGACGTCGTTGACGTAGCCGAGATCCAGCAGCAGGAACCACAGGCTGCGCTCGACCCCACGGTCGGCGAGTGACTGCTGTTCCTTCTTCGCACGCTCGACCTGCTCCATGCTGAGCATGTGGTTGTCGAGCGCCAATTGCACCATCCGTTGGTCTTCCATGACCGGCTAGTCTACCCCGCACTCGCCGGGTTCGGCAACTGGGGATGTCTGGGGGGCTGCGAGGCACGCCGACCGCCCACCGCCGACCGCCCACCGCCGACCGCCCACCGCCGACCGCCGACCGCCGACCGCCGACCGCCGAATGCCGAATGCCGAATGCCGAATGCCGAATGCCGAATGCCGAATGCCGAATGCCGAATGCCGACCGCCATCGGCTAACGGCCATC
>JANPIY010000945.1:0-15327 GCA_031425255.1 Planctomycetota bacterium | reverse complement strand
CGCGAACCCTTCGGCAATGTGCGCCGGGTCTACCGCGAGGTCCTCGATGCCCTGGGCAAGGCCGCGGCGGTCACCACCGCCACGGCGGAACTCGGCAAGCGCATCGACGACCTGGAGAAGGCGAAAAAGGCGGCGGAGCTGCGGCTGGAGGCGTTGGAGAAGCGCCTCGACGCAGCCAAGCCGTGACGCTTACGCCACGGCCGCCCATCACCCCGGACGAGGAGTTCTTCGAGCGCATCGAGCCCTCTCCATCGATGCCGGCCCCTCCGGCGATCATCCAACTCGATCCCTCGGCGCCGGCCGCCGAACTGTTCGCGTCTTATGATCCGCCCGTGGCACCCGACACGGTGGTGGCGGTGGCGGGGGTCTCGGCACCGGTTGCTTTCGGGATCGAGGAATCCGCGCCACGGCCAGCATCGGTACGTCTCGCGCAGCGACCGCTGATGAAAGTGTCGACAGCGAATGCGAAGCCGAAAAAACCAGCCGAGGTAGCCTATCTCCTGGAGACGCCGCCCTGGAGCGGACTGTGGCCGCTCGCCCTGCTGACGCTGGTCTTCGGCTGGATCGGCGGTGGCTTCCTCGCCTTCGAGCGCCTGTACGCGCCGGATAGTGTGCTGCCGGCCCTGCTGCTCGCGTTGGGAGGAGCCCCGGTCGCTTTGGCGGCCTTCGTCCATTATCTCCGCCCGCAACGTATTCCTTTGGGCACTGCCATCGGTGTCGCTCTTTTCACCGCGGTGATCGGGATCGTCTTGCTGCTCCTGCTGCAGACCGTTGCCGATGTGGCGGCCCATGCTCGGGTGCGGGGGGGACGCGGTTCTTTCATATGGGCCATTCTCTTCGCCATCGGTTCCGCTTACGACGCGATACACAGTGACCAGATGGTCATCCGCTGGCTGGGCTTCGTCTTCGGTGTCGGCCTCTTCGAGGAGGCGACCAAGTTGTTACCGCTGGTGGCACTGATCATCTGGCGCAGTGACCGCCATCTCAGCGTGCATTCGTTCCTATGCCTTGGTTTCATCTCAGGGCTCGGCTTCGGCATCGGCGAGGCCATCTATGGTTATGCCCCCTGGAATGGGGTCTATGGCGTGGGCGACAATATCATCCGCTGGTACAGTGCCGTGCCGTCACATGCCATCTATACCACGGTGTGCGCAGCGTTCCTCTGGCGCCAGGCGGATCATCTGGAACATGCCGATGGCTTCTGGGAACGCGCCCTGGTCATCGCATTGGCGGTCGGACTGATGGCGGTGGTCCATGGCACCTACAATACGGTGTGCTCGTTGGGAGTGGTCGCTGCTCTGCTGATGGAGGTGGTGTCCTTCGTCATGCTGATCTGGGCGGTGCGTTGGATCACGGTCGATGCCACCGAGCCGCCGGGCCATCCACCCTCGACCTGGGTACTGGCACTGGCTCACCCTTCGCCGATGCGGGTCGCGATCGCCGCCTCGGCACTGCTGCTGCTGGTAGCCATGGGTCTGGGCGGCAGTCGCGAGGCGGTGCTGCCTGCCATCCTTCGTAGTGAGCTGCCGAGTGTGATGCGTCCCTACGTCGACGGAGTGACGATCGAGCGGGCCGCTGATGGCGCGGCCCTGGGCATCCCGCTGACCGTGGCCTTCCGCTTCAACCAGGAGCGCTTGGAACTGGTCGGCCATTTCACCAATCGTGCTCCGCAGACGCTGCGGGGGCTCGTGGTCACTTGTCGTGAAAATGCCGAGGATCAGCCCGGCACGGTGATCGAGCTTGGTGAACTCGCGGCGGGCGCGGCGGTGGAGATCGATGATGACCGCGGCTGGACGTTCGCCCCGGGAGAGCATGTCACCCTCCAGGCCGAGGGGTTTGCGGCGCAGACCATGATCCTGCCGTGAGATGAAGCCCCCCCATGATCGAGATCTATAACGATCATGGCTAGTCGTGTCGGGCGCCAGTTGGCGTTCCCGCTCATCGCCTCACCGCTTCGGTTCGGCCTGGCTGATCCAGAAGACCGACAAGATCGCCCACAGGAAGATGCCGAGGAAGAACGCTGGTACCAGTTGGGCCGTGGCGAGCGCCAGGAACGCATCCACCCCGTCGAGCGACTGGTTGTTGAGCGAGGATCGCAGGACATGGATGGCGAAGATCGCGAACAACGCCATCGCCGCGAAGGTCGTGGCGGCCACGATGCTGATGCGCCGCGGCCATCCGGGTGAGGCGTCGTGGATCGACGTCAGCGGGATCGAGACCAGCAGCACCATGAGGCTCGGTAGGTGTTTCATTCCAAGGCAGAGCTCAGTGACGAACAGGCCAGTGGCCAGCAGCAGGCAGGCGCCGATCAGGTTGGCCTGCTGATAGTCATCGCGGGTCAAGGCATGGCGCCCTTGGGGATGTGCGCGCATGACCAGATTCATCAGCGGGTTGGCCAGCCAGGTCGAGTAGATCGCCACCGCCAGGAGCGCCAGGAGGGGATAGAGGACGATCCCCCATTCGGGGTGCTGCTTAGCGACGTTTGTCAGCAGGTTTCGTCCAACGATGACGCCGATGATGATGACCCAGCGCATCCCGGCACGTTGCCTGCCCATGAACAGGAAGAACGCCAGCAAACCACGGAAGAGGGCGTTCTCCGCCTTGATGGCGCTGAGCAGGCCGGAGCGTGCGAAGTCATTGGTCGGATCCAGCCGGAGGGCTTCGCGAAAATGCTCGCGTGCCTGCTGCGGTTGATTGCGGTGCAGGAGCGCCCAGCCCTGGTTGGCGTGGGTCATGCCATTCTCAGGGGAACGCTGCAACGCGTCGGCGATGGTGGCGCTCGCTTCGTCCTTGCGGCCGAGTTGGGTCAGGGCCAAGGCGCGCAGGTTGGCGCAGCCGTCGTGTTCGGCGTCGATCGCCAAGCCGGCATCAGCCGAGGCCAGGCACTCGGTCCAGCGTTCCTGACTGGAGTGGATGCTGGCCTGGAGGAAGCGGTTGTTGGCATCTTCCGGATCGAGGCGGATGGCCTCGTCCACCGACACCTGCGCCTCCTTGTAGCGGTTGCGGTCACGGAGCACCCGGCCGAGCACGTAATGGGAGAAGTCGACATCCGGTGCCAGACCGACACCGAGCCTGGCCTCGCGCTCGGCCGCATCGAACTTCTCCTGTCCGGTCAGGCACAGGCCAAGGGCGGAGTGGCATTGCGCGTCGTCCGGCGACCCGGCCAGCACCAGCTTGAACTCTTTTTCGGCGATATCGAAACGACCATGTCCCAGCGCTGCCCATCCCCGTTCACGATGTCCGCTCATCGTTTGTCCAGATACTTGAGCACGTCGTCATAGGCACCACCCTGATTGGCGTAGAGCGCGTAGTTGCGCGCGGAAGCGAACCATTCGCGCGTGCTGGGCGTGAGCGTCGCCGCCGCCGCCAGGAGATCCTTGGTCGTCAGTGGGCGCGGGATGCCATCGCGCATCGCCTGCTTGAGCTTGCCTTCCACCGCCACGTCGATCACCGCCTTGAGATCGGCGCCGGAAAAGCCATCGCTCTTCTTGGCGACCTGGTCGTGGTCGATGTTGTCGACGGGCTTGCCCTTGAGCAGGACGCGCAGGATTTCGGCACGCGCCGCCTGGTCGGGCGGCGGCACGAACAGGATGCGGTCGAAGCGCCCAGGGCGGCGGAACGCCGAGTCGAGGTGCCACGGGGCATTGGTGGCGGCCAGGATCAGCAGGCCATCGTTGGACGCCTGGACGCCGTCGAGTTCGGCGAGGAACTGGTTGATCACCTGGCGTCCCGCCGACTGCTTGAGGTCGGTCCGGCTGGCGGCGAGCGCATCGACCTCGTCGAAGAACAGCACGCACGGTTGTGAACGCCGTGCCTGGTCGAACAACGCGTGCAGGTTCTTTTCGCTCTGCCCGATCCACATGTCGAGCACGTCATTGATGCCGATATTGATGAAGCCGGCTTTGATCTCACCAGCGGTGGCGCGGGCGAGGTGGGTCTTGCCGCATCCGGGTGGTCCGTAAAGCAGGATGCCACCGCCGATGGCCTTGCCGTAGGAGCGATAGAGGTCCGCGTGCTGGAGCGGGTAGATGATCTTGAGGCGGATCTCCTCCTTCACCGTCTCCATGCCACCGACATCCGAGAAGGCGATCTTCGGCCGTTCGACCTCACCCGCCGGGCCGACTTCGCCGCCGACCCGCTGACGTTCACGGCCCTCGACGACGGCATCCTCGGTGCCGGGAACGGGTCCGGAGCGGACGCCGAGCTGTTCCGCCAAGGCTTCGTCCGCCACGCTCGGATCGACGACGATGGCGCGTTTGTAGGTGCGCACGGCTTTCTCGATCTCGCCGGATTTCACCAGCAGACGGGCGTAGAGCACCAACGCGGACGCGGGGGCGTCCGGTTTGCCGCACAGCTCCTCCAGCACCACCGTGGCATGGGTCGACTTGCCCTGTTGCTCGAAGGCGCGGGCCAGGCCCAGTTTCAGCTTGGCATCCTGGCTCCAGCGCCCGAGGCCCTGACGAAACTCGCGCTCCGCCTCTTCGCCCCGGCCGAGCGACAGGAGGGTGTCGCCGAGGTGCATGACCAATGGCAGGTTGTCGGGAGAGACCTGCAACGCTGCGCGTAGCGCAGCGACGACATCTTCACCAGCCATGGACACCTCAGGCACGGCACGCTGGCGGGGGTGCGGTCGGATTCAAGAAGGCAGTTGACCGGGTGCCGAGCAGGAAACGACGGCGACCACTGCTCCGATATCTGCCATCCCGTCGTCACCCGGGAGCCTGCCCCTCCGGGATGAATGCGCTCATTCGTCCGGATCGATCGCCGCGACCGCCTGGATGCGCGGCCGCGAGCCGCTGGTGTCGAGGTCGCCCGAGTGGCCGGTGATGAAGTTCTGGACCCAGAGGTTGTCGCTGGCCTTGATGTCGTCGGGGGTCCCTTCGGCGACGATGACGCCCTGTTCGAGCATGATGATGCGGTCGGCGATGGTGTAGGCGCTGCGGATGTCGTGCGTGACCACCACCGAGGTCACGCCGAGTTTGCGGCGCAGGCGCAGGATGATGCGGTTGATGACGTCGGTGGTGAGGGGGTCGAGGCCGGTGGTCGGCTCATCGTAGAGGATCAGCCGCGGTTCGCCGATGATGGCGCGCGCCAGGCCGACACGCTTCTGCATTCCGCCCGACAGCTCCGAGGGGATCTTGTCGATGGCGTCGCCGAGGCCGACCATCTCCAGGCGTTTGATCACTTCGCGGCGGATCTCGTCCTCCGGTCGGCGCTGCTGGTAGAGCGCGAAGCCGACGTTCTCCATCACCGTCAGCGAATCGAACAGCGCCGCGCCCTGGAAGACGTAGCCGATACCGGCCCGGGCCTTGAGCCGGCCGTGTTCATCCAGGGTGTGCAGGTCCTTGCCGAAGACCTGGACCTTGCCGCGGTCGGGATCGAGCAGGGCGATGATGGTCTTCAGCAGCACGCTCTTGCCCGTGCCGGAGCGGCCGAGGATCGCCACCGTCTCGCCCGCGGTGACCTGCAGGCTCACGCCATTGAGCACACGGTGCCCGCTGAAGGCCTTGTGCACCTGGTCGACGACGATGACGGGCTCGCTCATGGTCGGCATCCTGCGGCGGGAGACATCTCCCGCCAAGACGCAAAGGCGCAACGGAAGGCGGGAATGCGTGAGGAAGGAAGGGCTGACACGCCCTGGGAGTCAGCCCCAGCTGCCCATCTGCCTTTGCGCCTTGGCGTCTTGGCGGTGGATGTCACGCCGTCCTCCTGCTACCGCATCATGTGATGCCGCGCTTGGCCAGCAGCCGGGTCAATGGCCCCGGATCGCCATTGAGATCCGGATGGAGATGCGTGAACACCGGGTGACCGGCCGAGAGCAGGGTGGCGTCGCTCGGTTCACCATCGGGTTTGGCGATCCATTCCCCGTGCAGACGCCAGACGATGCGGTCCTTGGGATCGCGCAGGGGTTGGTAAGTCTCCTTGAAACCGGAATGGCCGTGCGGCGCCAGCACGGGTTCCTTCCAGCTCGAGGCGGGGATCGATGGCAGGTTGAGGTTCACCACGTGGCCGCGCAGTTCGGGATGGCCGAGCAGCTTGGCGGCCCAGGTCGCGGCGAACTCGGCGGCGTCGGCGAAGCCTTCACCGCCCTTGTTGCGGCTCACCGCCATGGCCGGATGGCCGAGCACCGCGGCCTCGAGCGCGGCGCCGACGGTGCCGGAATAGAACAGGCTGCGACCGACGTTGGGTCCGTCGTTGATACCGCTGACCACCAGTTCGGGTTCCTCGTGGCAGAGCACCGCCAGCGCCAGCTTGGTGCAGTCGGTCGGGGTGCCGTCGACGGCGAAGCCGAAGAAGCCATCCTCACTGCGTGGTGTCACCACCAGGCCACGGTCGATGGTGATGGCATGACTCTGACCGGAGCGTTCGGTCGACGGCGCGACGGCCAGCACCGGACGCTTGGTCTTCTTGCGTAGGGCATGATAGAGCGCGCGCAGGCCCGGGGCGTCGATGCCGTCGTCGTTGACCAGCAAGATCATGTCCGATGTCCGATGTCCGCTGTCCGATGTCGGATATCGAGCCGGAGAAAAAGATGATCGACGTCGAGACGATAGGCCTGCGTAAGCACGGGACATCGGACAGCGGACAGCGGACAGCGGACGTTCTTCACGCCTTCTCCGCCGCGATCTCCTCGTCCCCGACCTTCACTCCGTAACTCTCGAGCTTGCGGTACAGCGTCTTGAGGCCGATCTGCAGCTGACGCGCGGCCTTCGATTTGTTGCCCCCGCAGTGCGCGAGGGTGGCGAGGATGAGACGCTTCTCGACCTCGTCGACCGGCAGGCCGACGAGGATGCGGATGGCGTCATCGGGCGTTGGCGCCGGACGGGTGGCCTGATCGGGGACGTAGGTCGGGCTGCTGGTGCGGCTCGCGGCGGCGGCGTCCTCTTCCAGCGCATCGGGGTGGAAGCCGTCGGCTTCGACCACCCGGCCGGTGCTGAGCACGTAGAGCTTCTCGATGGCGTTCTCCAGCTCGCGCACGTTGCCGGGCCAGTCCTGACGGCGCAGCGCCTGGACCAGGTTGTCGGAGAGCTCCTTGTTCTGGTGGTGGCGGCGGTTCAGGCGATCGATGAACGATTTGGCCAGCAGCGGGATGTCCTCGCGGCGTTCGCGCAGCGGCGGCACCACGATGTTCACCACGTTGAGGCGGAAGTAGAGGTCCATGCGGAAGCGGTTGGCGAGGACCTCGTTCTTGAGGTTGCGGTTGGTGGCGCAGACCAGGCGCACGTCCGCGTGCAGGGGGGCGTTGCCGCCGACGTGGTGGAAGGTGCCGTCCTGCAGCACGCGCAGCAGTTTCACCTGGCTGTCGAGCGGCATCTCGCCGATCTCGTCCAGGAACAGCGTGCCCGCATCGGCGGATTCGAAACGGCCCTTCTTCTGGCTGACGGCGCCGGTGAACGATCCGCGTTCGTGGCCGAACAGTTCGCTCTCGATCAGTTCGCGCGGGATGGCCGCGGTGTTGATCTTCACATACGGACGGCCGGCACGGTTCGACAAGGCATGGATGGCATCGGCCACCAGCTCCTTGCCGGTGCCGCTCTCACCTTCGATCAGCACGTTGGCGTCGCTGGCGGCCACCTGCTTGATCATCGCCTTGACGTGACGGATGGCGACCGAGGTGCCGACGATGCGGTCGAGCGCCTCGTCGTAGCCGAGCTCCTTGCGCAGCGCCTTGTTCTCGCGCGTGGTCATCGCCTGGCGGGTGGCGCTCTCGATGGTGGCGGTGAGGCGCGCCAGATCGACGGGTTTGGTCAGGTAGTTGAAGGCGCCCTGTTTGATCGCCGCGACCGCGGTCTCCTCGTTGCCGTGTCCAGTGATGAGGATCCAGGGCACCAGGCCGTATTTCTCGTGCGCCAGCTCCATCGTCGCGAGGCCATCGAGATTGGGCAGCTTGAGATCGCAGAGCACCACGTCGACGGCCGCCGCGCTCATCTTGGCAAGACCCTCCTCGCCGCTGGCGGCCTTGAGCACGCCATGGCCATCACCTTTGAGGATGTCGGCGTAGGTGTCGCGGTTGCCGGCGTTGTCGTCGATGATCAGGATGTTGGCCATTACTTGGGTCCGTGCGAGGTGCGAGGTGCGAGGTGCGAGGTTTTGCGTGAGCGCGGCTTGCGTGTGCGTGCGGGAGCGGGCTCCCCGATGAGCGGCCCGTGACTCTCGTCCACGGGAACTTCGCACGTCGCACGTCGCACCTCGCACGGTTCATCCCGCACCGCGGCTTCGACGCTCGGCATCGGCAACTCCGTCCGCGCCTTCGCCGGTCCCAGATCGGTGGGGAATTCGAAGGTGAAGCTGACGCCCTGCGCCTTGTCGCTGCTGGCGGTGACGGTGCCGTGGTGCAGTTCGACCAGGCGTTGGACGATGGCCAAGCCCAGGCCGGTGCCATCGTCCTTGCTGCTCATGAACGGCTGGAAGAGGTGGGTGGCGACGCGTTCCAGGAAGGGTGGACCGTTGTTGGCGATGACCACCCGCACCAGGTTCTTGCCGCTGCGGGTGACCACCAGCAGTCGGCGATCGTCGGAACGCCCCTGCAGGGCTTCGCGCGCGTTGGTGATGATGTTGAGGAAGATCGAACGCAGGTGCTGACGGTCGGCCGCCAGCAGGGCGAGGTTGTCATCGGGATGGAACGACAACTGGATGCCGGCGCGTTCGAGGGCCTCGCCCTGTTCGTCGAGGAGCGTGGCGAGCAGCTGATTGACGTCGATGGCGTCGGGATCCGGGCGCCCTGGGCGTGCGTAGGTGAGAAAGGACTGCACGATTTCGCGCACGTTGCGCGAGGCGTCGATGATGCGTGACAGCCGTTTCTCCTCGCGCTCGCGCTCGGCCGGCGGCAGGTGATCGCTGAGCTGGGTGAGCATCAGCTCAGCGTTGAGCAGGATCACGCCGATGGGGTTCTTCAACTCGTGCACCAGGCTACCGGCGATGCTGCCGAGCTCCGCCAGCCGGTCACGGTCGGTGGGGACGGTGAAGCCGAAATCCGAGGGATCGCTCGCGCCCGTGCTCATGCGAAGTACCGGGACGTTCCGGTGGAACCCCGCACTCCGCATTCCGCACTCCGCAATGGCTGCTGCTTATTCATCGCCGCAGCACGGCGCCCAGCTTGCCGGTCGCTTTCTTGTAATCCTTTTCCATCTCACGCAGGCGTTTGCGGATCAGCATCAGCTGGGTGTCGGACAGATGGTCGACGAAGACCTTGCCATCGAGGTGGTCGAGTTCGTGCTGGACCACGATGCCCAGGAAGTCGCCGGCGCCAACATCCAGGCTGAGCCGCTGTTCGGCACCCCACACATCCTGGAAGACGATGGTGAAGCGGTCGAGGCGCTCGACCCGGGCATACATCCCTGGGAAGCTCAGGCAGCCCTCCTCATAGGCGGTGGTGCCGCTGGCGTCGACGATCCGCGGGTTGATCCACACCCGGCGGTCGGACTGGCCCTCGTCGCGGCGGGCATGGTCACTGATGAAGATGCGCTTCGACACCGTCACCTGCGGCGCCGCCAGGCCGATGCCCTTGGCCTGCTCCATGCAGGTGAACATGCGTTCGCAGAACGAGCGCAGGGCGTCGTCGAAGACCGTGACCGGCTCGGTGATCTTGCGCAGCACCGGATGGGGGTACTGGACCACGGAGAGGACGGCGGGGTAGGTTGGTGATGCGGCGGTGTTCATGTGAGTCGGGCCGGGGCTTGAGATGTGAGGTCGGACCCTAGACTGCCGCGACCATCCCGCAAGTCGCTTCGAGTCTTTTCGACACAGTTGTGGGAACAAGCCGATCACTTTTTGCCTTTTTCGAGGATTCTGACCATGGTCGACATCAGTAAGCACCTCGCGCGCATGCAGCAGGCCATCGAACGCCGCAACTGGCCGCTGGCGCTTGAGATCGGTGAGGAGTGTATGGACGTCGCCCCGGCCGAGGTCCAGCTCTACAAGCTCTACGTCGATGCGGCCAAGCGGAAGGCCAAGGAGAGCGACAAGAAGAGCATGTTCGGCACCATGAGCATGCCCGGCTTCAGCAAGGATCCGCTCAAGCTGCTGATCGGCGCGATGAAGAAGGTCTCCTTCAGCCCTGATGCCAAGACCTTGGCCGCCGCCGGTGATGCGGCGCGCAATGCCTATAAGGCCGGCACCAAGCCGATGATCGAACCGGCGATCTACCTCTATGAGGAGATGATCGCCACCGGGCTCTTCAACGGCGAGGTGCTGTGGAACCTCGGCAACCTCTATTTCGAGCGTTTCCAGGACAAGAAGGATGCGGCGAGCCTGGAATCGGCGCTGAAGACCATGGCCAAGCTCGAGTCGGCGATGCCCAACCATCCCGAGGCCGGACGCACGCTGAAGAACTGGGAAGCGCGCAAATCGATGGAGAAACGCAACCAGGCGGGGGCGGCCGGCGACTACCGCACGCAGCTCTCCGGCGACGACAAGGCGCGCCGGGCGGACATCATGTCGCGGATGATCCGCACCGTCGACGATGCCCGCGAGGTCCTCAAGTTCGTCGATGAGGACATCAAGGGTGATCCCAGCAAGAAGGACCTCTGGCTGAAAAAGGCGGAAACCCACCGCCGCATCGCCGAATTGGGCGGCGACATCAAGGAATACGGCGAGTCCCGCGCCGCCCTTGAAAAGGCGGTCGAGATCGACGCCTTCGACTTCAACGTGGTGATCAAGCTCGGCGACGTGACCATCGAGGAGCACAAACACTACATCAACCAGCTCAAGTCGGCTGGCCAGGACACCACCGAGGCCAAGCAGACCCTGCTCCAGATCGAGGTCGAGGAATACAAGAAGCGGAGCGATCGCCAACCCACGGAACTCGGCCATAAGTTCAATCTGGGCGCTAGGTTGCTCCAGCTCGGCCAGATCGAGGCGGCGGCCTCCGAGTTCCAGCGCACGGTCTCCGATCCGCGCTACCGCCTGAAGTCCTACAAGTTCCTCGGCTTCTGCTTCGGCAAGAAGAACATGGTCGACCTGGCGATCAAAAACTACTCGGCCTACCTGACCACCACCGAGGATCCCCTGTCCGACGAGGCCAAGGAGGTGCGCTACCTGCGCGCCCGCATCTACGAACAGGCCGGCAAGAAGCCCGAGGCGATCATCGACCTCGAGAACCTGGTCGAAATGGACCTCGCCTATAAGGACTGCGCAGCCCGTCTTGAAAATTTGCGCGGGGCGTAATACTCCCGCCCCCACCAATAACCGATCGATCGGATAACCCAGAAAATGCCGCACAATAACAGCGCCCTCAAGCGCATGCGCCAGAACGAAGCCCGCCGCCTGCGGAACAAGTCGCGTCTGAGCGAGCTGAAAACCATCCGTAAGCAGCTCCTCCGCGCGCTGCACGACAAGGAACAGGCCAAGGCCGAAGGCCTGTACGGCAAGCTCTCACAGCGCCTCGACCAGGCCGCTGCGAACAAGACCATCCACAAGAACAGCGCCTCGCGGGTCAAATCGCGTATCGCCACCAAGATCACGGCCGCCAAGGTCACGGTCGCGGCGAAGTGATCTGAATCGCCGCTCCCGCCATCGCTGCCCCTCCGGGTGACGATCAGGGTGCGCCTCTGACAATTTCCAGACGGGTCATCCGATCCGTTTCCCTTATGCGGGTCACCTGACCCGCGCGTTCGGGGCCACGTTCCACGGCCTCCCGCAGACGACCTCGTCGGCGGTCCACGAACAGGAGTTCACATGGCAGTCTCCAATTATGAGACCACCATTCTCGTTCGCGCCGGTATGGCGCGCAGCGACTATGAAGGCACCCTCGCCGCAGTGCGTGCAACTTACGAATCAGAAGGCGCGACCTTCCTCGAATTGGACAAGGGGGAGGAGCGCAAGCTCGCCTACCTGATCGCCAAGGAGAGCAGCGCGTTCTACTTCAGCGGGTATTTCACCGCTGATACCAGCGCGATCGAGAAGATCGAACGCCGTGCGTTGCTGGGCGGTACCATCCTGCGCCAGTTGATCGTCGCCCGTCCGGGCAAGGATCTCGAGCGCATCAAGACCCAGCGCGCCAAGGCGGCAGCCGCCGCCATCGCCGCTGCGGCAGCTGCAGCCAGCGAGATCTGACATGGCAGTCGCCATCAACCGTGTGCTCCTGGGTGGTAATCTCACCCGGGATCCGCAGGTGCGCTTCCTCCCCAGTGAACAGGCGGTGGCCAACTTCGGGTTGGCCATCAATCGCCGGTTCAAGGGCAGCGACGGACAGATGAAGGAGGAAGTCACCTTCATCGACGTCGAAGCCTGGGGTCGTACCGCGGAGCTGGTCGGCCAATATCTGACCAAGGGTCGTGCCTGTTTCGTCGAAGGACGGCTCAAGCTGGATTCGTGGGATGACAAGGACGGACAGAAGCGTTCGAAGCTCAAAGTGGTTGCCGATAGCGTCCAGTTCCTGGACAGCGGCAATCGCGGCGGCGGCGCTCCTGGCAGCCAGGGCGCAGCGGGTGATGGCGCTCCGGCCGACGACGTGGGCGGTGACGCTCCGGCGCCAGCGCAGTCGCCGACCAAGCCGAGCCGGCCTGCGCCGGCGGCGACGCCGGCGGACGATGAGCCGCCCTTCTGATTCCTCCTTAAAAACAACACCTCAAAAAACCTAACCGAAAGCACACCCCATGAGAACCACCGCTGGCCCCCGCGGCAAGTTTGGCGACAAGCGCAAGAAGAAGACCCGCGCCAAACGCGTTGAAGCTCCCAAGTTCTGCCGCTTTGAAAAAGACGACGTGTTCGAAGTCGACTACCGCGACATCTCGATCCTCGGCCGTTACGTCTCGGCCCAGGGCAAGATCACCTCGCGCAAGCGCAACGGCTGCACCGCGTTCTATCAGCGTCAGCTCAACCTCGCGGTGAAACGTGCACGTTTCCTCGCCCTGCTGCCCTTCGTGGGCGAGTAAAGGAGCGCCCCGATGGCACGCCGCAAAGATGTCCTGCTCGTCCAGGACGTACTCAAACTCGGTAACATGGGAGACGTGGTCCGCGTCTCGCCCGGTTACGCCCGCAACTACCTCTTCCCGTATGGCATGGCGATCGCCGCCGATGGCGCCCACAAGCGCCAGATCGACGTCCTGCGCGAGAAGGCCGCCAGGTCCGAGGCCGAACGCGAGGTCAAGGCCAAGGTCCAGGCCAAGACCATGCAGGGGGTCTCGATCCAGATCGCAGCCCGCGTGTCGCACGACAACGAGCTGTTCGGTTCGATCGGCACCAAGGAGATCGTCGCCGCGCTCGCGAAGAGTGGCGTCGAGGTCGATGGCAAGCAGGTCCATCTGCACGACAAGCTGAAGAAGCTCGGCAAGTACCAGATCGACGTCCGCCTGCACAAGAACGTCGCGGTCGAGGTCACGCTGGAGATCGTCAACAGCGATCCCAACGCCCCGACCCTGGCCGAGACCATGGCGGCCGCCGCGGCCCCCAAGGCCGAGAAGAAGGCCGAAGGCGATGCCGAGGCCAAGCCCGCCAAGGGTGACAAGCCCGAGAAGGCTGAGAAGTCCGAGAAGTCCGAGAAGAAGGACAAGAAATCAGAGCAGGGCGAGAAATCCGAGAAGTCGGACAAGTCCTCCAAGAAAACCCAGAAGGCGTAAAGGAACGGACCATGAAAGCTGAAATCCACCCAAAGCTTCGGAAGGTCGTCTTCCAGGACACCGTGACCGGCAGCCAGTACATCGTCCTCAGCTCGGTGAAGACCGAACTGAAGGCCACCATCGACGGGTCCGAGTACCCCTTGGTGAAGGTCGACGTGTCGGCCAGCAGCCACCCCTTCTACACCGGCCAGCAGCGCATCCTCGACATCGCTGGTCGCGTCGAGAAGTTCGGCAACAAGTACGGCAAGGCGGGCGTCGCCTCGCTGCTCAAGAAGAAGTAGTCACGACTACCGATTCAGCAGAGACCCGCTGGCCGCACGGCCGGCGGGTTTTCTGTTTTCAGTCAGCACCACTCCACGGCGGACAGCTGACAGCCGATCACACCGCAGAGGGCGCGGAGGGCGCAGAGTTGGAGCCATCCGTATCGCGGCGTCGCGATGCGGCCCGTTTCTCGCGTGCGCGCCATCCTGGCTTTTCTCTGCGCCCTCTGCGCCCTCTGCGGTGTGATCAGGTTGTCTGGAACCCAAGCCCATGACCGACCTCCTCGGCAATCTCGCGAATCTCCATGCCCGCTACCGGCGCCTCACCGAGCAGCTCGGCGACCCCGGCCTCATCGGCGGCCCGAAGTATCAGGGCGTGGTGCGCGAGCAGGGTCGCCTTGGGCGCCTGATGTTGCCCTACGAGCGTTTGCTGCAGGCCCAGCGTGATGCCCAGGCGGCCGAGGCCATGCTCAGCGATCCCGAGATGCGCGAGATGGCGCAGGAGGAACTCGCCGCCGCGCGGGCGCAGGAACCGCTGCTGCTCGACGAGATCAAACGCTTGCTGGTAAGCGCCGACGCGACCGGCGCACGTGACGCGATCCTGGAGATCCGCGCCGGCACCGGCGGCGACGAGGCCGCGCTGTTCGCCGGCGACCTCGCCCGCATGTACACCCAGTGGTGCAACCGCCACGGCTTGAAGATCGAGGTCCTGTCGTTGTCCGAGGGCGAGAAGGGGGGCTTCAAGGAGGCCATCTTCAACATCAGCGGCGTCGCGACCATCGGCGGACCATTCGCCATGCTGCGTTACGAATCCGGCGGACATCGCGTGCAGCGGGTACCGGAGACCGAAGCGCAGGGTCGGGTGCATACCTCTGCGGCCACCATCGCAGTGATGCCGCAGGCCGAGGAGGCCGACGTCACCATCCGTCCCGACGACCTCGAGATCACCACTTTCCGCGCGGGCGGCGCCGGGGGCCAGAACGTCAACAAGACCGACTCGGCCGTCCGCATCGTGCACAAGCCGACCGGCGTGGTGGTGGCCTGCCAGGACGAGCGCAGTCAGCTGGCCAACAAGGAGAAGGCGCTCAAGTGGCTGCGTTCGCGCCTCTACGACGCCGAACGCCAGCGCCTGGAACGTGAGCGCGCCGCCTTCCGCAAAGAGCAGGTCGGCTCCGGCGACCGCAGCGATCGCATCCGTACCTACAATTTCCCGCAAAACCGCATCACCGACCACCGCATCAATTACACCGGCTACAGTCTCGACAAGTACATCGGCGGCGAATGCGATGATCTCTGGCAGGCGATGGTCGACGCCGAGAAGGTGCGCATCCTGGAATCGTGGGACGGCTCGTTCTGAGGGGATCTGAGACGCCGACTGCCTTCCCATGCTCTGCAGTCAAGAAATCTGGCCGCAGAGGCGCAGAGACGCAGAGAAGAAAAAGGCTCTGCTTTGCCTTTTTCTGCGTCTCCGCGTCTCTGCGGCCAGATCTTCTTTCTGTTCGACATCG
>JANPIY010000944.1:0-2680 GCA_031425255.1 Planctomycetota bacterium | reverse complement strand
CTCTGCGCCCTCTGCGGTGAGAGCTGCTTTCTGATGAGGAATAAGGGCTCCGCCGAGCACCGTCGACCGGTATCAGTGATCCGAAGCGTCGTTCCTGATCGACGCATCCGCGTTCCACTCGCGCCAGTCCCTGGTCTGGTCCCAGGTGCCGGCGGTGTAGGTGCGGCGCCATTGCTGGGGCGAGCCGTCCTGGTCGAAGTACTCCTGCCACTCGCCGCTGCGGGTGGTGGTGCCGGGCTCGTACTGGCCGGTGGCCATGACCCGTCCGCTGGGATAGGTGAGGGTGACGGTGGTGCTGGTACCGCTGTCACCTCCACCGCCGCCGCAGCTGGTGCACACCAGCAGCACGACGAGGAGGATGGTGCCGGCGCACAGCGGTAGGAAGCGGTGGGGTGAGGTGGTCATGGTGATGCTCCGCTTACTGGATCGCGACCGGGACCTGGACGATTTCGACCAGGTTCAATTTGTTGTTGGCGGCTCCGCTGCCGCTGCGCAGCGTCAAGCGACCATCGCTGACGATCACCGTGGCGCCTCCGGCGACGGTCTCGACGAAGCGGCTGCCGGTGGTGGGCGTGCCGCTGACGATCAGCGTGCTTTCGGCGGTGATGCGGAAGACCGAATCGAAATGCCCAGGGTCGCCACAGACCGCCACCACCTGGTAGGTGCCATTGGGTACCGCGAGCTCCCACACCGCGTCGGGTACCTGGGGCTTCTGCAGATGCACCAGGGTGTCGCGCAGTTGATCGCTGATGAGATTGCGATCACGCAGGGTATCGGCGACATCGCCGTTCCAGCCGTAGGTCAGACCGTTGCCGCGCGCGGCGTAGATCCGGCCGGCATCGACCTGCCAGCCAGCGACCGTGGGCACCGTCGCTGGCTGGAAGGTGATCCTGGCGCTGAAGGCCGCCGCCACCGTCACGGCCGCGGTGGCGGTCCGCGTGGTCGCACCCACCGTCGCGGTCGCGGTGACGGTATAGGGGCCGCCCACGGTGGTCGGTGTGAAGATGCCGGCAGGGCTGATGGTGCCGCCGCCGCTCACGCTCCAGGCGATGGCCGGCTGGGTGGTCAGCGGCGCCCCAGCGCTATCACGGGCCTCCGCGCGCAGGCGCAACGAGCCGCCCTGGACCACCGTCGCCGCTGCCGGCGTGACCACCAGGCTCGCGAAGGTCTGCCCCACGCCGGTGCTCGGGAACAGGCGATACATCGGCACCACGCCCGCCGGGGTGCTCGGGCTGGACCACCGCAGATGCGCCTCGGCGCCGCCGGTGTTGTCGAAATGCTCCAGCTTCACGTCATACGGTGTGCCGGCGGACAGCGCGATGGTGCCGGTCCACTCGCTCGACCCCTGATCGACCCAGCGGTCGATCAGCAACCGGTTGTCCACCCACAGCCGCACGCCGTCATCGGTGGTGGTGGCGAAGGTATAGGTCTCGCTCACCGCGGGCACGACCTTGCCGGTCCAGCGGCTGGTGAAATGGTCGGCCGACACGCCCGATGCCGGAGCATCCAAGCCCCAGCTGAAGTCGACCACCGGGTCGAGGCGCGTGACGGTCGCCGCGCCAGTGAAGGTGCGGTCCTGCGCCGTCCAATAGGCACCGGTCAGCCCGCTGCCATTGGGTAGTGCATTGATCCACTGGGCGATCACGTCGACCGCGGCGGTATGCACCACGTTGCGGCCGAGCTGCGGCATCTGCCGCACCGGATCGGTCGCGAGCATGCGCACGTGCATGACCGACTTGGCGAGATCCTTCGGTACCACCACCTTGGCCCCGTCGATCCCCAGCAGATTGCGCAGATCGCCGTGGATGATGCCTTGGTGATCGAGGTGGACGTCGAAGCGTGCATCCCAGGTCGCACCAGTGCCGCCTGGGCGATGGCAGCCAGCGCAGTTGGCATCGAGGTACGAGCGCGCGCGGGCCTCCAGCGTCGCTCCGCCATCACTCAGCGGCACCATCCGGCGCAGCCCTGGGATCGCCGTCTCGTCGATGCGGTTGGCGAACATCTGCAGGTAGTTCCAGGTGCGCAGCTGGTTGTCGCTGCGTCCATTGGAATAGGTATGGTTGCCGTTGAGCTGGCGGGTCTTCGGGCCGAGCACGAAGCCGGCGACGGTGGTGTGGCACTGCAGGCACTGGTCGCGTGACGGGTAGCGCCAGGTCTGACCTCCGGCGACATCGTTCAGGACCTCCTCCGCACCGCCGGCTGGCACCAGGTCGGCATCGCTGTGGTCGGCGCGCCAGCGGTAGGTCACGCCATAGCCGTTGCCTCCGCTGGCATCGAGCACCAGCAGGCGCGTCTCCAGCCGACGGATCCCGCCCGCAGCCTTGGCGATCTCGAAGTGCTTCACCAGCACGGTGCCGCCAGGCCAGGTGAATTCACCCGTCGCGTTGTAGCCGATGCGGCCGCTGCCGGGCAGCGCCACCCAACGCCTCTTCTCGGCGTTGTCCGACCACAGCGGACTGTTCACGCTGTACGGCACCATGCCCGCGGTGGGGGTCAGCGAGGCGGCGGTGGTGAAGACGCCGGTGGCGCTGAGGGTCGTGGGCAGCGTCCCGCTGGCCGCCGCCGGCATGGTGATGCCGCTGACCGGCGGCCGGACATCGAGGCCATAGGACGTGGTGCCGGTGATGGTGATGCTGGCACTGACGCCAGCGCTGTCGGTGAACCCGCTGCGGGTGGCAAA
>JANPIY010000943.1:0-8007 GCA_031425255.1 Planctomycetota bacterium | reverse complement strand
TGGTGTGGGGGGGGGGGGGGGGGCCGCGGCTGGGCCGGCGTTCGATATCGGGAGCATCAGGCATGGGCGGTCATGGCTTCCATCAGCGGCACGGGGCGGGCCGCAGCATGGCCGAGCCACGACAATGCCATGGGGGAGTTTCTCCCCCGTAGTCCACCGCCCTCAGCCTAGGGCTAAGACTTTTCGCCGGAGTTCTCCACAATGGCCACCAGCTCATCGACGAGTTCCCTGATGGCCTTGGTACCATCCATAACCACGTCGGAGACCGCCTGATAAAACGGTTCACGCATAGCGAGGATGGGGATGACCTCGTCGGCCACATGGCCACCGGTCAGGCTCGGACGTCCACCGAGGTCGCTACGCAGACGCTGCTGGAGAATCGAGGCGGGAACCGCGAGGTAGACGCATAAACCGCCGAAACGCCTGATATTTTCGCGGTTCATGTCGCGCAGGACACAGCCGCCGCCGGTGGCGAGCACGAGATTCCCCGGCTTTTCCAAGGTATCGCGCAGCTCCGCTGCTTCGGCATCACGGAACGCCGCCTCACCATGCATGGAAAAATACGCGGCGATCGGCATTCCGATGCGGGCGGTGATGGCATGATCGAGATCGCAGAAGGACCAGCCCAACCGCGCTGCAACCAGCGGACCGAGGGTACTTTTTCCACAGGCACGATATCCGACGAGGCTGAGGCGGCGCATGGCGGGAGGTTATCGACAATCCGCAAACTGTCTGGTCCTGTCACCGCTCAGAGACAGCCGGTCCACATCTCACCCGAGGCCCAGTGCCGCTCGCGCTCTTGCCTGCCCTGGGCGCTTTAGCTATGACCCACGCTCAATGGCGCAACTCCTGCAACCGAAGCAACAGCTTGCTGGCTACGAGATTGGCGAGTTGGTCGGCAAGGGTGGCATGGGCGAGGTCTATCGCGCCCGGCAGATGAGCATGGATCGGGTTGTAGCCCTCAAGATCCTCGCTCCCCGTCTGGTCAAGCAGGACCCGATCTTCGCCAAACGGTTCGTCGACGAAGCCCGGGCCGCCGGCCGCCTCAACCACCCCAATATCATCGCCGTGCATGATGTCGGCAAGGCGCCCATGCCTGGCGGCACGAATGGAGAACCCGACCTCGACTACTTCTCCATGGAGTACGTCGATGGCGAATCGGTGAAGGAGGTCATCGAGCGCCTGGGCATCTGCCCGCTCTCGGTGGTCGCTCAAGTGACGCAGGGGATGAGCGAGGCCCTGGTCTACGCCGAGGCGCAGGGCATCGTCCACCGCGACATCAAGCCCGACAACATCATGATCACCAACGGCGGGGTGGTGAAACTGGCCGATCTCGGTCTGGCCCTCCAACTCGGTGGTGAGGAGATCGTCGGTGAAAAGGACGAGCAGGGGCGCGGCAAGGTCATGGGCACGCCGCTCTACATGAGTCCGGAACAGGCGCGTGCGCTGCCCGTCGATTCCCGCAGCGACCAGTACAGCCTCGGCGCCACGCTCTTCCACATGCTCACCGGCAAGGCGCCCTTCAAGGGCGACAATGCCAAGGTGATCATGCGGGCGCACGTGTTCGATCCGGTACCTGATCCCAAGGACATCAATCCCGACGTTCCCGAAGGCTGGCGCCAGTTGGCGATGCGGTTGCTGGCCAAGACTCCGGAGGAGCGTTTCCCCACTGCGATCGCCATGCGCGCGGCGGTGCAGGCGGCGATCAGCGGGCACGGCAACCCAGGCATCTCGCGCCGGGTGCGCACCAATGGCTTCGCCAATGCCAAGGAGCGGGCGGCGAGCATGCCGGCGTGGGCGAAGTACCTGGTCTATGGTTTCGCCGGCGCCGTAGTGCTGATGGTGGTGGCGTTCTCCATCAACTTGAGTGGATCGCACAAGGAGGTCCGTCCACCGGAGAACGCCGCGCCGCTGCCTCCGGATCCGCAGATCCAGGCGCAGAAACTGCTGGAGCGGGTGAGGAGTCAGGTCACCGCCCTGCCGGTCGATCACGTCAAGGCGATCACCGCTCTCGAACAGCTCGGCGAGGACAAGACCATCCCGGCTGGCCCGGCGCGTGAGCTGATCGAGCGTGAAAAAGCTGCACGTACGGCGCTTCTGGCGGAACAGAAACGCAAGGAGGACGAACGCCTCCTGGCCGACAAGGCGCGCGAGCGTCAAGCGCGTACCATCGAGCTCGAGCAGGCGTGGGCTGGCAACGACCTGGTGAAGACCAAGGAGTGCATCGACTACCTGACGCCGGAGGCGGACAAGTTGACACCCTCGGCGCGCGAACGGCTCGCCACCATCAAGGCCAAGTTCGGCGTCGCGCTGGTCGATCAGCAGAAGTCCTTCAGCGATCAACTGGTCCAGGCCCAGACGGTGGATGAACTGAAAGCCATCATGGCAAAGGTCGGCACCAGTGCGTTGGCCGATGAGAGCAAGGCCTCGATCAAGGCTTTTGCCAGCAAACGGACGACCGAACTATCGCCGATCGCGCCGACAGCGCCGGTGGATGAGCGTGCCTTGTGGCAGGCTTTCAACACCCAGTTGGAGGAGTTGCGCGGAGGCATGACCTATGGCGAGATCTCCCGTCTGGCCGAGAAGGAGGCGGTGCGTTTCCCTGCCGATGCCCGGGCCACGGTGCAAAGCATCGGTCAGTTGGGTCGCTTCGCGGCCAAGGCCGAAGGCGCTCTGCGCGGGTATGTCGCCGATGCCAATCCAGTGGTCGAGATCACCTTCAACAACAAGCCGACCAAGGCCAAGCTCCGCAGCATCGACGACAAGGTCGGTTTCATGCTGCAGGAGGGCATCGGCGACGTCGAAATGAAGCAGGAGCGCAAAACCCTGGTCCTGCCGCTGCGTGCCTTGGTTGAAAAGGCGCTCGATGCCGATCCGGAATATGCGGCCATTGATCATCGGCACATGGTGGCGGCGATGTTGTGGGTCTGGCGCATGCCGGAGGCCGCGGCCGTGTTCGCCGGCATTCCGGATCATCCGCTGAGCAAGGCGGTCCAAGAACTCGAGCGCAAGACCAGGGTGCTGGATCTGAAGGCCAGGATCACGCGCACCGGCGACCAGTTGGCGGTGGCGTACGATGGCGCAAAAAACCCGTGGTTCTCCGGCGATTTCCTCGGCGCCGGTGCGACCGTGGCTCCCCATGGGTTGGCCTGGTCGACGGCGGCCTTGATCAGCGGCAAACGCAAGGAGGCCGACCTGCCCAGCCTCCGCTGGAAATCATCGTTACGGCCTCCCCTCAGCATGTCGGTCCAGTTCATGCTGCCGGCGAAGACCCAACTGCTGCTCTTCGGAATCGCTGGCGGTGAGGAGGCGGTGCGCATCGGCTTCAACACCAACCGCACTCCGCACTCCTGCGTGGCGATGGTCACCAGGGAAGGCGGAGTCTTCGCGCTGCACGAGACCATCGGCTGGAAGGGTATGTTCAAACTGGATGGGCCACAAAAGGTCGAGATCAGGGTCGATGCGGATTACCGCGTGACCTTGCGCTTCAACGACAATCTGCTCAGCGATGCCCTGCAGTTGCCTACTGGCAGCGCATTGACGCCGCTCATCCAGGCGGTGAACCTGAAAGATGGCGATGTCACCTCGACGGTGCTGACCGCGCTCACCATCGCAGGCACGATGGTCGCGGCCTCGGCCGAGTGATCGTCACGGTCGCGGGTGCCGTGCTGCGGGCACCGGATCGTAGCCATGGCCGCCCCACGGATGACAGCGGCAGACCCGTCTGATCGCCAACCAACCGCCACTGATGGCCCCATGCTGCTGCAGGGCTTCGATGGCATAGGCGGAGCAGGTGGGAAGAAACCGACAGGTAGGTGGCTTCAGGGGTGACAACACCCGCTGGTAGATCCGCACCAGCCGGATGCCTGCGCGGGCGATCACGGGCGATGTGCTGGCCGCGATGACCGGCCGGGCGGGCCACGTCGTGGACCGGGTTGGGCGTGGGCATTGATCGCCTTGGGCAGCAGGTGACGAATTTCTTCATCCATCCCCTGGTGGCCTTCGGGAGGGGGGTCGCTGCGGAACAGGACCACCACGTCGAAGCCATGGGCAGCCTGTTTCAGTTCGACGCGGAACAGCTCACGCACCCACCGTTTGAGCTGGTGCCGTCTGACCGCGAGGCGAGCGGTCTTCACGGCGATCATCACTCCGACGCGCCCTTGCGGTGCTTCCTTGGGTGAGCGTGGACGAACCAAAACCACCAGGTGTCGCCCAGCGGCCTTCTGCTGACGGTTGAAGACGCGACTGTAGTCGCGTCCGTCATGCAGGCGGTGTTCGGGACCGAAGCTGGCATCCATGGCGGGAAGCTACGCGTGCGCTGCCACGGGCAAACCTCCCAGGAGTCGAAGACTCCTGGGAGGCCGTCATGCTCACTGGGCCTGGACCGCGATGCGTCGTGGCTGGGCGGCTTTGGATTTCGGCAGGGTGATCGTCACCACCCCGTGCTTGGCATTCGCCGAGATCCCATCCTTGTCGATATCATCCGGCAGGGTGAAGGCGCGGCGGAAGCCGACCTCGTCATATTCACGATGCAGCAATTGGAAACCCTCGCGGGCATTGGCGGTCACAGTCGCGTGCAAGGTGAGCACGCCATCATTGACCGATAGTTGCAACTGGTCGGCCTTGACGCCGGGAAGGTCGACCTCGACCAACAGGGCCTGCGCTGTTTCCCGCAGGGAGACCGCGGGCGTGCGGGTCGGCTGATCGAAGTTCGCGGCCTGGTTCTCCGAGACGCGCTGGATCTTGGCGTCTTCGCGTTTGAGGGATGGACTCTGGTTCATGGCTGGATTCCTTTTCATGCGATGGTTGTGTGAGGAGGAATACGGCTCAGGCCGCTTTCACAGCGATGGTGCGCGGGCGTTCGGCCTCGGGGCGCTGGAGCGCGACACTGAGCACACCATCGCTGCAGCGGGCTTCGGTGCGATCGGCGTCGACCCGGTAGGGCAGGTGCACGGTGCGGGTGAACGACAACTCCTGGTTGGTCTCACGAGGGTCTTTTTTCTGTGCGTCGCCGCGGGCCTCACCTGCCACCCGCTTGCCGGTGATGGTCACGGCGTCGCCTAGGACATTGACCCCGATGGTGGTAGGGTCGACGCCGGGAATCTCCGCCGTGATCACCAGGCCATGTTCATTCGACCAGAGGTTGAGCGGAACATCGGTCACTCGCTGGGCGTGGTGCGCACCTCCACGATTGAAGGTGGTATGGAGCTCCTCGACCAGGCGTTCCAGGTCGCGGAAGGGGTTCTGCGCCGCGGGGAATCCGAAGTGGTTGAAGATCATGACGGCCTCCATTCAGGTAAAGGGTTGGGAATGACGTGCGTCGGAGGCCGTTATGCAGGCGGCATGCCAACCGCTGCGAACTCGTTCAGTTTTTTCAACGCCTTGTGAGAAAAGGGTTTCGCTGGAATACGCTATTAATGGCTGCGGGGTGATTCGCGCGGACATGGTGGACTGAGTCGAATAGACACGATCAACATGAAATAACGGCCATTAAAACCTGACATAGCTCGATGTTTGCGAATTCGGATCCATCGCTCAGGTATCGGCCTTGCCAACCGATGCTTGCGATCATGGCGGATCCCACCTCCATCCCAGGTCTCAGCGGCATCTCAGGCGATCTCCCTCGTCACGGTGGACGTCAACCGCCGCGGAACCGTAATCCGGCCCTGGAACCGCGATCCAACACCTCGACGACACCATCGGCAGCTTCCGAGCCGGTGCCGATGACCGACCCCACCACCGTGCTGATCCAAGCCCTGGATCGCTTACGCGCGACCCAGGAGCTGGGTCCGGTGGAGACCGAACTGGTGCGCGCCCTGCGTGGTGCGCGCTACTACCAGGAAGAAAGCCGTCACGATCTCCCCGTGCTGCGCGATCCGGGTGACCCGGGCGAGGACGGCCTGCCGCCAGACCAGTTGGGCTGAACCCTCGCCCAGGCCGCCTCCAGGCGGTGGTTGACCACTCGGGTGTGGTTTGTACCGTGCCGCCCTCCCACAGGCCGGCTGTCAGGCCTGAAACCATCTCCGCTGCTGTCGCGCGTCCATCCTGGATGCGTCGGGAGTGCGCCAACGGAGACGGTGGATCAAACCCACGCGCACTTCCAAACCGACTCCCGTGCAGAGGGGGTCTGGAGAGCACAAAAATGGCTATCGTCAATGTTAAGGAATTGCTGGAATCCGGCATCCACTTCGGAACCGCCGCCAGCATGTGGCACCCGCGCATGAAGCCGTACATCTACGGCAAGCGCAACGCCATCCACATCATCAACATCAAAGAGACCGTCCGCGGTCTGATCCAGGCGTACTATTACGCCGCCAAGCTCGGCAAGGCCAACAAGACCATGCTGTTCGTCGGCACCAAGCGCCAGGCCCGCGACGTCATCCGTGACGCTGCCCGCTCAGCCGGCATGCCCTTCGTCGCTGAGCGCTGGCTCGGCGGCACCCTGACCAATTTCGAGACCGTGCGCGCCTCCATCCGCCGCCTCGACGAGATCGAGCGCAACATGGGCTCGATGGAATACACCCGCGAGTCGAAGAAGGTCCAGGCCCGCGATGGCCGCGAACGCCGTCGCATCCTGCGCAACCTCGAAGGTGTGCGCACCATGGCGAAGCTGCCGGACGCGCTGTTCATCATCGACCCGCAGAAGGAGATGAGCGCGGTGCGCGAAGCCCAGCGTCTCGGCATCCCCATCATCGGCCTGGTCGACACCGACACCGATCCGGAACTGGTCAACCTCGCCATTCCCGGCAACGATGACGGCATCCGCGCCATCCAGGCGGTGGTGAAGGTGATCCTCGATGGTCTGGCCAAGGGCCGCGCCGACCAGGTCACCCGTACCGAACCGACGGCGGCGCCGACCTCTGCTCCGGCCGTCGCCCCGGCCTGAGCGTTTTCCGGCATCCGTGATCTTCCGCCCACGGCCGGCCGTCTTCCACGGTCGGCCGTGTGTTTATCCCCTTCCCTGAGAAACCCATGAACACCCCGAATCTCGAGATCTCCGCCAAGCTGGTGATGGCCCTGCGTGACCGCAGCGGCCTCCCGATGATGAAGTGCAAAGCCGCCCTGGAATCGACCAAGGGCGTCCACGCTACGGAAGACGCCTGGATCGAGGCCTCCATCGATCAGTTGCGCAAGCAGGGCCTCGCCGCCGCCGACAAGTTCGCTGGTCGTGAGACCACCAATGGCGGGCTCGGCATGGCGCTGGCCGAAGGCAAGGGCGTGATCGTCCTGCTCGGCTGCCAGACCGACTTCGTCTCCGGCAATGATGTCTTCAAGGACTTCGTCAAATCCTTGGCCGATGCCGCGCTGGCCGCCGGTGTCACGGATGTCGATGGCCTCAAGGTCGCCAAGTTCGAAGGCGCCACCGTCGCCGATGCCATTCCGCCGAAGATCCTGCAGATCGGTGAAAATCTCGTGCTCGCGCGCGTCGCCGCGCTGAAGGGCGCCGTGGTCGTCGGGTACAACCATGGCGGCAAGATCGCCACCCTGGTCAGCGGAACCGGCGATGCGGCCAAGCTGCGCATGATCGCGCTGCATGTCGCTTCGGCGAATCCCGCCCCGATCTCGCTCGACCGCACCGGCGTCGATCCTGCCGTGGTGGCCAAGGAAAAGGAGATCCTGCTGGCCACTCCAGAGCTGCAGGGCAAGCCGGAAGCCATGCGTCCGAAGATCGTCGAAGGCAAGCTCGGCCGCTTCTTCAAGGAGAAGGTCCTGCTCGAGCAGGAGATGCTGCTGGATGCCGAGAAGGGCGAGTCGGTCGAGAAGTACGCCAAGCGTCACGGCCTGACGGTGACCGGGTTCGTCCGCCTCGCGGTCTGAACCTGATCGATCGATAAACGCCCCGGCGAAAGCTGGGGCGTTTTGCGTTGGTAGACCTGTGCGAAATGCGAGGCGCGAGGCACGAGATTCTTGTGCATGAGGTCGCGATTGCTTCGTGGACGTGGCCATAACGCTGGTGCCGTGTTCGGCTGGGACGTAGATGCCACGTCAACCTCGCACCTCGCACCT
>JANPIY010000942.1:0-5973 GCA_031425255.1 Planctomycetota bacterium | reverse complement strand
ACCGAAGACGAAATCGACACCCTGAACCGGCTGGTGGTCATCTTCCTGGAAACCGCCGAGTTGCGGGCCAAGGGCAAGCAAGAGACGCGCATGGCTTTCTGGAAGCAGAACGTGGATCAGATCATCACGTCCAACGGCTTCCCGCTGCTCTCGCACGCCGGCACCATCAGCCATGAGCAGATGGAAGCGCGCGCGGGCGAGCTGTACCTCAGGTTCGACCAGGATCGCAAAAGGCAGGAAGCCATTCAAGCCGACCAGCAAGACGAAGCCGAGCTCACCGCGCTGGAAACCAAGATCAAACGCCGTCCGAGGTAGTGAATTCAGTCGCTACCACCTGTGATGTCAAGCACCAGCTTGAAAAAGCCCCGCTTGCGATCTGTGTTGATCGTCCAGTTGATTGGCACGTTCTGGAATCCGTCGACGTAGTTGCCGCGGGTGTGGTAACCACCGGCGCCGGCGCCCGGGTCGTAGAGGCCCCAGGATGCGTGGTGTTCCACGGCTGAAATCAGGTCGTTGCTGGGCTCGTCGAAGCCGTGGTTGTCGTCCTCGTTGAAGACGATAGGGATAGATCGGTAATTGGCCAGGGCTTTCACCCGCGCCACCGCCTTGCCGATGTCGGCCGGGGTCGGCGTGCCATTGCCGTGCAGCAGCACCACGTCCGAGACCGCGACAACTTCTTCGCTTGGAATCATCCCGCCCCGGTAGCTTGTGCCGACTGGCAGCCGATGCCCTGCCGGCATGCATTCCTTGGCGAGAGCGATCAGTTCATGGACCCGGTCCGGCCGCAAGACGGCGTGCTCGTAGCGCGATCCCGCCAGGCGTGGGTC
The DNA here is from genome assembly GCA_031425255.1 of Planctomycetota bacterium. Classification (GTDB taxonomy): domain Bacteria; phylum Planctomycetota; class UBA11346; order UBA11346; family UBA11346; genus BOG-1363. The sequence goes on along the minus strand of JANPIY010000942.1, from coordinate 5,146 downwards.
GACTTCGGGACCCTTGTCGCGCACCAGGCTGAGCTCATTCTCATAGCGGCCGATTCCGCATTCGTTGTTGATCTCGATGATGACGTTGGTATAGCCGTTCCCGGTGATCCACGCGATCGCCTTGCGCACGCCGTTGCGCAGGGCCTCCTCGTTGATCAGGCGCTCGTCCTGCCCGAAGTAATACAGGCTGACGATCGCCACCATGCCGAGCTCGTCGAAGCGATCGAGCACCCGGCGCAGCCGATCCATATAGTCCGGGCGCAGCTCACCGTAGGCGGTGAAGGCGGTGTTGATCCATGGCTGGATGTCGCAGTAGCCCTCGGGCGACCCGCCCTGCAGGTTGATGGTGAGGGCGAGGATGCCGTGCGCGCGGTACACCGGCAGCATCTCCAGGAACTCGGAGAGATTGCGTTCGGGATCCCACCGCCCGGTGTCGGGGTAGGCCCATCGGTCGCGCGTGTCGGGATTGAGGTCGTCGAAGATCGCGTTCACGGCGCGGATGTTCATCAGCTGGCCTTCGACCCGGTGACCCTTCCAGTTGCGGCCGGCGTAAGTCAGCTCGCCGTTGATCCTGAAGTCTTCGCCGTCGATTGCGAGGCGCGTCTTGCCAGCCATTTTCAGTCCTTTTCGTTCATCGAGCGCCCGTGGGCGCGTGATGCCGCTTCATCGAAGCAGCGCGGGAAGCCAGCGCGTGAGCGCCGGGAAGTAGGTCACCAGCAGGAGCACCGAGACGCTTGCTGCCATCAGCGGCATCAGGGCCCGCGAGATCTCGCCGATGCCGGCATTGGCGAGCTTGGCAGCGACGAACAGCGTGCCCCCGACCGGTGGCGTGTAGAGCGCGATCGCCAGGTTGGCGGTCATCACCACGCCCAGATGCACCAGGTCGACCCCGAAGGCTTGCGCCAGCGGAATGAAGAGGGGCCCCGTCAGCAGCAGCGCGGGAAGAGGCTCGATGAAGATGCCGAGCAGGAACAGGGCGATGTTCACCAGCAGCAGGAAGACCCACTGCTCGCTCGCGAACACCTGGACCGCCGCCGCCAGTTGCGCCGCCACCTGTTCCACCGTGAGCAGCCAGGCCAGGCTGCCGGTCGCGCCGATCACCAGCATCACCACCGCACTGGTCTGGAAGGCATTGAGCAACAGCACCGGCAGGTCGCGCCAGGTGATGTCCCGGTACAGCAGGAGCGACACCGCCAGCCCGTAAACCACGGCGACCGCGGCCGACTCGGTGGGCGTGAACAGGCCGGACCAGATTCCGCCCACGATGATCAGCGGCATCACCAGCGCCGGCCCCGCCGAGAGGAAGGCCCGCCAGATCTCGCGGCCGGAGGCGCGCTCGTCGCCGCGGTCGCAGCCGGTCTTGCGGCCGTACCAGATGCAGACGGCCACCAGCGCCGCCGCCGTCATGAGCGCCGGCACGATGCCGGCCATCGAAAGCTGGCGCATCGAGATGCCGGAGATGAACGCGTAGACCAGGAAGGGGATCGACAGCGGCATCAGCAGGGCCAGCGTGCCCGCCACCGCGAGAAGGGCCGCGGCAAACCCGCGCGCATAGCCGCGCTGCACCATGGTGGGAATGGTCAGCGAGCCGACCGCGGCGGTGTCGGCGATGGCCGAACCGGACACGCCGCCGAACATCAGGCAAGACGTCACCGTGACCACCCCCATGCCGCCGGGCAGGAAGCCCAGCAGGGCGCGTGCGAACCCGACGATGCGCTTGCCGACACCACCCTGCGACAGCAGTTCACCCGCAAAGATGAACAGCGGTACCGCGATCAGGATGAACGGCTCCACGCCGCCGATGAAGGACAGGAAGATCGACTCGAGCGGGTGCGACAGGCCACCGGCCCAGATCAGGCTGACCGTGGTCAGCAGCAGCGCGAACATCAGCGGGATGCCGCCCAGCGCGGCGGCGAAGAACACCCCGAATACCGCCAGCGCGAACATCAGCCGGCTCCGTAGCGCTGTTCGCGCGTCTGCCCGCGGGCGATGAGGACCAGGTCCCATGCCGCGAACACGGCCATGGCGCCGGCGCCGACCGGCAGCGCCAGGTACTGCAGCGCCTGCGGAATGTGCAGCACCGTCAGCTCATTGCCCCAGCCGGAGTTGACGATGCCCATGCCGTGCCACACCAGCAGCACCAGGATGACGATGCTGAGCAAGCCAATGGCGCCATCGGCCCAGCGGCGTCGGTCCGGTCCCAGCTTGTCCAGGAATTCCGTGATGGTCATGTGCAGTCCGCGCCGCATTGCTGCCGCCCCGCCGAGGAAGGTGACCCACACCATCAGGAATTCGCACAGCTCGGTGGTCAGGGCGATGTCGCCGCCGAAGAAGCGGAACAGCACATTGGCGAACACCAGCGCCACCATCACGCCGCCGATGGCGATGATGGCCCAATCGATGGCGGTGCCAAGCAGGGCCAGCGGCCAGGGCGCCGGCGGCCCCTTGTAAAGCCGCCGCCGGGCCGCTGCTGCGCCGGCCTCTCCCAGCGCCGCCCAGTCGCCGGCGCGTGCCTCGGCGCCGCTCTGCGGGTCCTTACTCATTTGACTGGGAAGGCCTTGCGCACAACCTCGGAGTCCGCGAGCGCGGCGTCCAGGTCGGCCCCGTACTTTTCCTTGGCCTTCACGTAGACCGGCTCGACGCTTTTGCGAAAGGCGGTGAGCTCCGGGCGCGCCACCTTGGCGCCCTTGGCCTCCATCTCCTTGAGCTGGCGCGACTCGTTGTTGACGATCTCCTTGCGGATCCAGTCGGCCGTCTCGCGGGCGGCGGTGGTCACGCCTTGCCGGTCGGTGGGGGAGAGCTTGACCCAGGTCTTTTCCGAGATGGTGAGCGGGATCGGGTTGTAGGCGTGGTTCGTCACCGTGATATGCGGCGCGACTTCGAAGAACTTGTTGGCGAAGACGGTGTCGATCGGGTTCTCCTGCCCGCTCACCGTTCCCTGCTGGATCGCCATGTAGACCTCGGGGATGGGCATCAGCTGCACCGAGAAACCCATTGCCTCCAGGGTCCATCGCATCATCTCGTTGGGGAAGGTGCGCAGCTTCTTGCCCTTGGCATCCTCCGGGCTGCGCAGCGGCTCCTTGGTCGTCATCACGCGAAAGCCCGCTTCCCAGGTGGCGAGGAAGCGGAAGCCCTTGGCCGGGCCCTTCTCGAACTGCTTTTGCATCCACTTGGACTCGTCGTAGTACTTCCACCCCTGCTCGTACGACTCGACCAGGTAAGGCAAGGCGGTGAGGTTCAGCTCCGGGATGTGGGTGGCGTAAGTGCCGGTGCCAGTGACGGTGAAGTCGATGCCGCCGAGTTGCAGCTGCTCGACGCTCTTGGGGTCGTTGGCCAGCTGGCTCGCCGGGTACACCTGCACCTTGTAGCGGCCTTGCGTCTGCTGTTCGACCTTCTGCGCGAACATCAGGGCCGCGGCCTGGCGCGAGCCGCCCGGCTGGTCGCTGTGGCTGAACTTCAGCACGGTCTGCGCGTGCGCGGCGCCGGCGAGCGCCAGCGCTGCCACGAGGGCAAGTTGCGGGAACAGGTGGGTCGATTTCATGCGATGTCTCCTTCGGTTTCGGTGGGTGGGAACAGGAAAGTTCAGGATGCGGGTGTGTCGATCTGCCGCCGTTCCTCGTGCGAGCGGTACACGGCTTCTTCGATCGCGTAATTGCGCAGGTACTCGCGCCCGGTGTTCACCGGCGCACGGCCGGCGGCGAACGCTTCGACCAGGTGCTTCTGCTGGCGATAGACGCAATCGCCGGCAAAGCCCCGATCCTCCCAGTCGTAAGGATGCGGCTCCTCCGGCTGGCTATGGGGCTTCCAGAACAGCTGCCCATCGCCGTCCAGGCGCAGCACGCCGTGCGAGCCTTCGAGCCACTGCTCTCCCATCGTCAGGCGTGTGTTCTGCGCCGGATGGTCATTCAGGCGGTTGCCGTCGATCAGCGCCTGCATGCCGCCCGCAAACTGCAGCACCACGTAACCACCGTCTTCGCCGGCGATGACCGGGTTCAGTCGACGCAGCACGGCGCTCACCGAGGTGACCTCGCCGAACAGGAACCGGAAGCTGTCGATGAAGTGGATGGCGGTCTCGTGCACGAAGAATCGCTTCATCTGCTGGAAATAAGGCTGCCTCCCAAGGTAGGCGTCGGCGCCTTGCCCGTCACCCGGCCGCATCCGCACCGACACCGTGTGCGGCGTACCGAGCTGGCCACTGCCCAGGCAGCGCTTCATCTCGCCGTACCAGGGCATCCAGCGGAAGTTTTCGTGGACGGCAAGCATGATGCCGGCGCGTTCGGCGATTTGCACCAGTTGCTCCGCCTCGGCGTAGGTCGGGGCCAGCGGCTTCTGGCAGATGCAGGCGATGCCCTTGGCGGCCGCGATCTCCACGAGGGGAAGATGTGTCGCAGGCGGCGTTGCGATGTCGAGCAGGTCCAGGCGCAGTGCGTCCACCATCTCGGCGACGCTCGGGAAGCCCCGTGGAATGCCATACCGGTCCATGGCCGCCTGTCGCTTGGCTGCGTCGGGCTCCGCCAGCGCAGCCAGGCTCACCAGGCCCTGGGCCTGCAGCCGCTGCCACGCCTCGAGCTGGAACTGGGCGAAATAGCCCGCTCCCGCGACGCCAAGAACCGGTGGCACACGCATCGCCTTACTTCAGCGCCTCGATGACGGCGCGCGTGATGGCGCCGGTGCCGTCGCTGCCGCCGATGTCCGCCGGCCGCACGCGCCGCTCGGCAAAAACGCGATCCACCGCGTCCGAGATCGCCTGGCCCGCTTCGACCAGCGACGGCGCGTCATGACGCTCGCCCAGCCACTCCAGCATCATCGCTGCGCTGAGGAAGGTGGCGGTCGGATTGGCGATCCCTTTGCCGGCGATGTCCGGCGCGCTGCCGTGCGAGGGTTGGAACACCGCATGCTTGTCGCCGATGTCGGCGGAAGGTGCATAGCCCATTCCGCAGATCAGGCCGGCGCCAAGGTCCGAAGTGATGTCGCCGAACTGGTTCTCCATCGGGCAGACGTCGAAGTCCCACGGTTTTCGGATCAGGTTCAGGCAATAGGCGTCGATGTAGCACTCGTCCGCCACCACGCCTGGATGGGCTGCGGCACGCTCGTAGAAGATCTGGTTCATGAACGCCATGCCGAGGAACACGTTCGACTTGTCGAC
>JANPIY010000941.1:0-1957 GCA_031425255.1 Planctomycetota bacterium | reverse complement strand
GCAGCTACCAGATCGTCGCCGCCGAGGACAATGGCACGACCACCACCCGCATCACCGTCCGGCCGCGGCTGCCGGCCGCAGTGCTGCTGCCGCTCAATACCTGGGTCGACCGCTTGACGGTGATCGGCGTCGAGCAACCGCCGATCGCCGACTTCAACCACAGCGGCACCTTCGCCTTCAACTCGATCATCGGCGGATACATCTACCGCGGTGCCGCCCATCCTGACCTCAACGGTAGCTATCTCTTCGCCGACAATGCGCGCGGCACGGTCTACCAGATGACCGGCATCGGCAGCCTCGCGCCGACGGTACGCCGGCTGTGCACCTTTCCTCAGTACCCCACGTTCGACGCCAGCGGCTATCGCGGGCTCTCCGGTTTCGGCTTCGACCACCAGGGTGAACTGCTGATCTGCCGCATGCAGGAGAATGCGGGCGCGACCAATCAGGCCACCGGTCAGATCTGGAAGCTGATCCGCGACGGTGGCACCGTGATCGGTTCCCCGATCCCCTCCGACCTGGCGGCGACCGGCGCCTTCGCCACCGATGGCGACGGCCACCTCATCCTGCCGCTGCAACCGGCGCCTGGGCTGATCCCCTATGGCGTCAATTCACCGCTGTGGAGCGATAACGCGGTGAAGAGCCGCTGGATCGCCCTGCCCAATCCGACCGGCAGGAGCACCGGCTTCGATCCCGCCAGCGAACAGATCACCTATCAACCGACGGGCGCATTGGCCTTCCCCGCCGGTACGGTGTTCGTCAAACACTTCGAACTCGAAGATTATCCCGCGCCCGCCCACACCCTGCAGATGCGCAAACTCGAGACCCGGCTGTTGGTGCGTTCGCCGGACAACTCGGTCTATGGCGTGACCTACAAATGGGACGATGCCGGCACGCGGGCCGAACTCCTGAGCGAGGGCCTCGACAAGACCTATCAGCTGACCGATCCGGCCGGCAACGTCCGGGAACAGGTGTGGTCCTTTCCCAGCCGCGACGCCTGCCTGACCTGCCACAACGCCAATGCCAACCACGTCCTCGGAGTCAACAGCCGCCAGCTCAACGGCCCATATCCGACCGACGGCAGCAACCAGCTGCTGACCTGGAGCCGCATCGGCATGTTCGCGAATCCGCCCGCGGAGAGCGCCCTCCCGACACTGACCAGGCTGGTGAAGGTCGGTGATACGACCGCACCGCACGCTGACCGCGTACGCTCCTGGCTCGACGCCAATTGTTCGCACTGCCATCGACCCGGCGGCGTGCATGCGGAGTTCGATGCGCGTTTTGACACACCCCTCGCCCAGCAAGGTCTGATCGACGGCGTGGTCACCAACCCGCTCGGCGTAGCCGACGCCCGGGTCATCGCCCCTGCCAGTCTGACGCGCTCATTGCTGCACCTGCGCGACAACAGCCTGGCGCCCGGCACCAAGATGCCGCCGCTGGCCAAGAACCTGGTGGACCGCGAAGCCATGGCGGCGATGGAAGCCTGGATCATGAGTCTGGGCACCACCCCCAACCTGCCGCCCAGCGTCCTGGCCGGACCTGATCTCGCGATCACCCTGCCGACCAGCGCTACGCTCGACGCGACCGTCAGCGATGACGCCCTGCCGAGCGGCACGCTGCAGACCGCCTGGACCATGGCGAGTGGCCCTGGGACGGTGACCTTCAGCAACCTTGACGCCGTCGCTACCACGGCGTCGTTCACCGTCAGCGGCACCTACGTCCTGCGCCTGACCGCCAGCGACGGCGCGCTGTCCGCCAGCGATGAGCTCATGGTCACCGTCCTGAGCGCCAACCCGACCGGCCAGATCCTGCGCGAGTCGTGGACCGGCGTCGGCGGCACCCTCATCAGCCAGTTGACGAATCTGGCGACCTATCCAATGCAACCGTCCAGCAGCGGCATGCTGACCGGTTTCGAGATCCCGGTGAATGCCATGGACAACTACGGCACCCGCGTGCGCGG
>JANPIY010000940.1:0-10037 GCA_031425255.1 Planctomycetota bacterium | reverse complement strand
CGCACCTCGGCATGGCGGGCCAGCAGATCACTTTCGCTGGTGATGCCGACCGCGCCCAGGGCGCTCTGCAGGGTGGGGGTGCGGGTGACCACCCGCCAGACGATGCGACCAAAGAAACGCGCATAGGCGGCGCGCCCGGCGGGAGTGAAACCGTCGTTGAGCGGTTCCACCAACCCGCCGAACAGGGCGCCCAACCCGGCCCCGCGCACCACCTCGTCATCGCTGTCGGCGGCGTCGGCTATGGACTCGGCCGCCTGCAACAAGGCGTGTCCGGCGGGCAGGGCCGCGAGGTCGCGCGCCACCGCACTCAGCGGGCGCTGCCCCACCCAGTTGATGATGGCACGGGCGGACTCGGCGGGCTTCGGCATGGGCGTGGGATGGTGGGATGACGGTCGCCATCGCAAGGCGCTGCCGGAGTCGGATGGGCTCAGCCGTGGCCACGTTCCAGCAGCAGCGCGGCCAGGGCATCGTGTGGCCCCAGCGCCGCACCAATGGTGTAGCTGACGCCGGGATGGCTGACCGCGGCCGCGGCCGCCAAGGTGGGGATGTCCTGCGACAGGTGCCGGCCATCACTGAGGAAATACGGCAGGATGATGATGCGGGTGGCGCCCTGCGCGACCAGGGCGGCGAAGCCCGTGGCGAGGTCGGGCGGCGCGATCTCCATGTGCGCGGCGAACACCGCCGCGTCAGGGCGTAGCCGGCGTACCCGCTCGGCCATGTCGTCGAGCTGGCGATTGGATTCCGCGCGCCGTGAACCGTGATCGATGAGCAGCAGGCCGAGCATGGCGGAACCGTGGACCGGCGTGGTCCTCACGCAAGCCACCTGGGCTCGCGGTCGACGCAGCATTCCGGCGGATGGGAAATGCGAGGTCGCGGGTTGAGCTGGATCAGCCCGGCCCAAGCTGCCGCGCGTGCCCACCACCTACCTCGACTGGAATGCGACGGCGCCGCTGTCCCCCGCCGCGCGCGCCGCTTGGCTCTCCGCGCAGGACGAAGCGTGGGCGAATCCCGGTTCGGTGCATGAGCCGGGCCAGCATGCCCGCCATCGACTCGACCAGGCCAAGGCGACCTGCGCCCGGCTGCTCGGCTGTCGCGTGCATGAACTCATCGTCACCAGCGGCGGGACCGAGGCGAATGCGTTGGCGATCGCAGCGTCTGGGGTCAGAGGGTCAGAGTCCGGGGTCGTGACCGTCGACGCGCGTCCGCTGATCCTGGCGTCGGTGATCGACCACAGCTCGGTCCTGCGCAACGCGGAATTGTACGGCCGGCTGGTGCGGCTACCCGTTGATCGGCACGGACGTCTCACTACCGAGACCCTGCGTCTCGCGCTCGACCCGGACTCCGGACCCGCCCTGGTCTGTCTCCAATTCGCCAACAACGAGCTCGGCACGCGCCAGGACATCGCGGCGCTGGTCGGCGTGGTGCGCGCGGCGGCACCAGCCACCCGCGTGCTGCTCGATTGCGCCCAGGGCGCGGGCAAGGCGGCCATCGACCTGCGCGCCCTCGACGTCGATTTCGCCAGCGTCGCCGGTCACAAGTTCGGTGCTCCGAAAGGAGTCGGCCTGCTCTTCGCGAAAAGCGGTGCGCGTATCCCGCCGTTGATGTCCGGGGGCCGTCAGCAACAGGATCGCCGCAGCGGTACCGAAGACGCCGCCGGCCTTGCAGCGCTGGCGGCGGCGCTGGTCGAAGCGCAGGCGCACGGCCACGAGGAGGATATTCGTCAACGCCTGCTGCTGGAGTCGGCCTTCGCCCGCATCGCCCGCGATCTTCCCCAGGCCCAATGGTTGGCGCATGCTGCCGAACGCCTGCCCAACACCATGAGCCTCGCCCACCCCGGCATCGCCAACGAATCGCTGGTCATGCGCCTGGACCTGGCCGGCTTCGCGGTCTCGACCGGTGCAGCGTGCATGGCCGCGCGGGGTGAACCCAGTCATGTGGTCGCGGCGCTCGGCTTGGACGCCGCGCTGACGCGCGGCGTCATCCGCGTGTCGATCGGCTCAGGCACCACCGTCGACGATCTCGACGCTTTCGTTGTGGCCTACGTGCGTGAGGTGCGCGCGCTGCTGCGCTGAGGCGGCCACGAGCTCACGTCGCGAACTCGAACTCCTCGTAGTCATCCGGGCCATCGCCGCGGAGATGGTTCTTCAACCGGCGGACGAAACTCGCGCGGCGTTTCGGGCTCATCTTGCGGAAGAGGTTGTCAACTAGGATCTCGGCGCTGTCGAGTTCGTTGGCGCCTTCCGGCAGCGGGATCTCGGCGCGACCCATGGTGCGGTGCCCGCCGGCACTGCCGATCTTGCTGAAGGCGAGGCTGGCGCGTTTGCCGACGTCCTGGCGATGGCCATCGCCCCGAAAGACCACGATCAGGGTGTGGTCCTTGACCCCGGCGCACACCGTCCAGTTGATGCCGTAGGTGACCAGCAACTGATCGGCGGTCTGGACCAGGATGTCGGCGGTGGGGACTTCACCAAAATGGATCAGGATGAGGTCGCGCACCACCACGCGATGGCTGATGCCCCAGGCGATGTAGTCGAGCACCGACATCGGCACCTGCGCTTTGTCCAGGCGGGTGAGGAAATGATGGTCGGCGCGGTGATGGAGTTCATCGAAGGCGCGGATGTCGGCGGCGCCAGCGTTGCGATTGAGATCATCGGTATCGGTGGTCAGCCCATAGAGCAGGGCGGTGGCCAAGTGCTTGCTGATGGGAAAGCCGGCCTCGACCAGGTACTCGGTGAGGATGGTGCTGGTCGAGCCGTAGCCTTCACGCAGGTCGATGAAGGGGGCCACGGTGTCCTCGCGGCGGGGATGGTGGTCGATCACCACCTGGGCGTGCGGCGGGTTCTCTCGCCAGAACCCCGGTTGCGCATCGACGACCGCGATGAGGTCCGAGCCGGCCAGTTCGTCATCCTTTAGTCGTTCGATGGGTTCCTTCAGATAACTCAGCAGCAGGCGGTTCTGGTAACGCTGGACCTCGCCGGTGTAGCGGATCAGCGGATCGCGACCGGCGGCGCGCCAGATGGTGGCCAGGCCGAGCGCCGCGCCGATGGCGTCGGGGTCGGGGTTGGAATACATCAGGATGAGGGCCTGCTTCGACGTGCGGGCCATCTCCATCAGCAGGTCGACGCGTTTGAGCATCATCCAGCGGCGTAGCAGCGAACGGCGCATCGTGGTGGTCGATGGCATCAGGCTGAGGAAACCGGGCAGCGGGGTGCGCCGCCGGTGTTCGCTGCCGGCCAGGAAAACCGCGCGGGTCGGCGGCAGCCAGGCGCGGATGTCCTTGGCGATGTCATCGGCATCCACTGCGACGACGTAGGGAGGCTCGGGCAGGTCGAGCGGCCGTTGTTGATAGGAGTCCAACACGGTCACCTGCACCCCAGGGTAGGGCGCGAGGTCGCTCTCCAATGCCGCTGCGGTGGTATAGACCCGGACCGTCATCGAACCGCCCACGAAGAATCCGACGGTCGGGACGATTTGACTGTTGTGGCCCACGATCGTAACGTGGCGCGCGCTGGCTAAGGCGCCTGTAGGGCTCGGTCCCATAGAGTGGGCAACTCTACGGTGGCCCGGCAAGTCATGCAAACGTTGCCGCCTGTGGAGCGGCTTGGCGCGGAAGGCCATCATCATGTCGACGGATCAGCCTAAGTTGCCATTCGATCAAGACTTGTTTGATCTTTTGGTGTGCCCGATGGCACGCGTACCGCTCAAATTCAGCGCTGGTCGGCTGGTCTCCACCGACCGTGCCACCCGCCGTGCGTACCGCGTCGATGACGGCATCCCGGTCATGCTGGTCGAGGAGTCGAGCGTGCTCGACGAGGCGGCCTGGTCCTCAGCCATGGCTGGCGATGGGCCGGTCGGGGCCGGCGTGGCGGCGGTCCAGGCACGCCATGCTGCCGGCCGTTAGATGCCCCGGACTCGTGCCACCCTGCTGCTCCACCGCGGCCAGGGACCACGGCACGGCGATCTGGTGCTGGCGACGGGTGCGCGCTGCCTGACCTGGCGTCTGAGTACCTGCCATGGACGTTGGGTGGTGACCCCCGCCGCCGCCCACCGGCGCCGTTACCTGACCTACCGCGGGCCGCTGGGAGACGGGCGTGGGGCGGTCGAGCAGTTGTGGAGCGGAACTCTTGACGGCTGGTGCTCGGCTCGGGGGAAGGTTTGCCGCCTCACCCTCAACCGGCTGTTATTGAAACGCTTGCGTCGAATCAGCTGCTTGGGTGGCGCCCCTCTGCAGGAGCTTTTCACCAGACGGCTCGAAATGGTTGTCCGATCGCCATGGGTGGCGAGACTTCCCCGCTCATGAATGACTGGGGCAATGAGGATCATCTCGAAACTACCACCGCTGGCCCGGCGACCAGCGACCTGCTGCGGCGCCGCAACCTGCATCAGGCGGCCTTCGAAGCCACGTTGAAGGAACTCTTCCTCTCCCAGCAGATCCAACTGGTGGAGCCGATCGCCAAGGCGAGCAAGGAGACGGTCGTCTACGGCGGCTTCTACCATGGCGAGGAAGTCGCGGTGAAGATCTTCGTTCCGATGGTCGAAGAGCTCGAGGACGCGGTGTCGGCCTTCGGTGCCTTCAAGGTCGAGTGCGAAAAGACCATGATCCTCTCGCGTCGCAGCAATGCGATCCTGCAGGTCATCGAATACGGTGATGCTGAGGTGCCGGCAGATCTGCCGCAGGAGCTGCGCGAATTCTTCCCGGTCCACATCCTGCCATTCATGATCACCGAGCGTGCACGTTTCGGCTCGCTCGACCGGGTCTTCAAGGGCCGCAGCCACCTGCCTGGATTTGATCGTGTCAGCCTGCTTGAAGCGTTGTGCCGGGCGACCGATGGCATCAAGGAGGCCCATGATCACCAGGTGGCCCATCGTGACATCAAACCGCAGAACATCCTGATCTTCGCGCCCGGCCAGGGCAAGATCGCCGACTTCGGCATCGCCCGTTGGCGTTCGCGCCGTTCGAGCAAGGAGGCGGTGCTGTTAACGCCGAAATACTCGAGCCCGGAACAGGCGTTCTACGCGCTGACCGGTGAACGCGAGACTCTGGTGGACATGCGCGGCGACATCTATTCCTGGGCGATCATGGTCTACGAGGTGGTCACCGGCAGCCATCCCTTCGCGTGGGCCATCCGCGGCATCAAGGATCCCATGGTCAGCCAGCGTACGTTGCTGAAGGCCATCGCCGTCAATGATCGCCGGGGCTTTCAGACCACCGGTGACATCACGTTCGATTCGTTGATCTACAACTGCACCTGCGATCTGAAGCACCGCGTCGCTGACATCGCGTTGGCGAACAAGGTTCTCAGACAATTCACGCAGCGCGTGAAGTTGCAGCAGGCACAGGATGGTATCGGCCCGGCAGCAGTGAAACCGGGCACCGACGCGGTTCGTCGGCGTCCGCCAGCCTGACCTCGGCAACGGTATGGAGGTTGCCCTAGGCGTTCGACCAGCCGAATGCTTGCGTCTGCTCGACGCTCGCGAGCCCCAGAGCCAGCATCACCACCCGATCGAAACCGATGGCGACGCCCGCGCAGTCCGGCAGGCCCGCGGACATTGCCGCGAGAAACCGTTCATCGAGGCGTTCGCCGGTGGTGCGCTGTGCGAGTTCACGGTTCAGGCGCTCGCGCAGGTCTGAGCCGTCCAACAGCTCGTGGTAGCCATTGGCCAGTTCGATGCCGTCACGATAGATCTCGAAGCGTGCCGCCACCGGTACAGCGTTGGAGTCCGTGCGGATGCGTGCCTGCGCGCACTGTTCAGCGGGGTAGTCGGTGAGGACCGTCCAGGTGGCCCGCCCGAGGCGCGGTTCGACGTCGCGTGCCAGCAACAGATCGAGGGCGATCCGGCGCTCACCGGCGGCGACTGCGGCATCCGCCCCCAGGCGAGCGATGATGGTCGCGTCATCGTCGGTGACGGGATCGATGCCCGCATGCGCGATGAAGGCGTCGCGCCAGGTCAGGACGGTGTGGTCTGTGCTCCAGCCCGTGAGGCTTGCGAGCAGCGCGATGGCTTCACTCGCCAGTTGGCGGTCATCCCACCCCAGCCGATACCATTCGAGCATGCGGAATTCGGGAGCATGGCGCTGGCCACGTTCACCTGAGCGGAATGCCGGAGCCAGGGTCCAGACATCGCCGCAGCCGGCCGCGACCAGGCGTTTTAGCGGGTGTTCGGGACTCGTGGGCAGGAAACGGAGACCGTCCCCCACTCGCACCGACATGGGAGTGACCCCGTGATCGAGGTTGGCGCCACCTTGCAGGACCGGTGTGTCGACCTCGAGCACGCCGCGTGCGCGGAAGAAGGCGCGCGTGCGCTCCACGAGTTCGGCGCGCCTTCTCAAAACAGCGACAGGCGCCAGTGGGCGCCAGTCGTCGACGCCCGCAGGCCCGGAACGTGGGTCGTGCGACCCCGTCATCTCATTTGCCGACGCGACCGGAATATTCGCGGGTCTGGGTGTTGACCGTGATCTTGTCGCCGATGGCGACGAAGATGGGAACCTGGACGTTGCTGCCGGTGCCCTTGATCTTGGCCGGTTTGAGCACGCGGCTCTGCGTGTCGCCCTTGACCGCCGGCTCGGTGTATTCGACTTCGACCTGCACGGTGTTGGGGAGGCGGAGGGCGATGGGCTCCTGGTTCCACAGGGTGACGTTGACCATCATGTTCTCGAGCAGGAAGTCCTTGTCGTCGCCGACCGATTTGGCCGACACCGAGACCTGCTCGAAGGTGGTCTGGTCCATGAAGGCGAAGCTGGTTCCGTCATGGTACATGTACTGCATCTCGCGGTCCTCGACGTCGGCGAGTTCGACCTTTTCACCGCCGCGCAGGGTCTTTTCCAGAGTGTTGCCGGTCAGGAGGTTGATAACTCGCAGCTTGTAGAAGGCGTTGCCTTTTCCAGGCTTCACGAAGTTCACTTCCAGGACCAGCCACGGCGCGCCGTCGAATATGAGTTTGTTGCCTTTGTTGACTTCGCCGATGCCCATGGTTTCCATGATGTTGCCTTTCGTCGTCCGAACGATGTGGGTGCTAGATGTGCCGCCGGAGGCGAGCCGATGAATGGCCCGTTTCCGATGGAGGGCGACAAGCTAGCGGGCAGTCCCGCGGGCGCCAGCAACGACGCGCCCGCAGCGGAATCAGTAGTCACCTGGCGGCAGGAGCTGGCGGAAGCGATCCGCGATCCAGCCGAACTACTGAACCTCCTCGAGTTGCCACTCACGCTGCTTCCTGACGCTCGACGGGCTGCGGCCGCGTTCCCCTTACTGGCTCCCCGCGGTTTTGTCGCGCGGATGCGGCGGGGCGATGCCAATGATCCGCTCTTACGCCAGGTCCTGCCCTTGGGCGAGGAATGCCAGGTAGTACCGGGATACAGCCAGGACCCGTTAGCCGAGACCGCCTGTGGGCCGCAACCTGGGCTGTTGCACAAATACCATGGTCGCGCCCTGTTGGTGACCACCGGTGCCTGTGCAGTCCACTACCGCTACTGCTTCCGTCGTCATTTTGCGTATGAGGACCTGCCGCGTGGGCGCAGATGGTGGGGGGCGGCTATCGATTACGTGCGCGCCGACGCCTCCATCCGCGAGGTGCTGCTGTCCGGCGGAGATCCCTTGACCCTGCCGGATGTGCAACTGGCGGCGTTAGCTCACGAATTAGCCGACATCCCTCATCTCGAACGTCTACGCGTCCATACCCGTCTGCCGGTCGTGCTGCCTAGTCGTGTCGACGACCATCTGTTGGCTTGGCTGACCGGCACTCGTCTGGCCCCAGTCATCGTGATCCACGCGAACCATCCAGCTGAACTCGGGGCAGACGTGGTGGCAGCTTGTCTCCGGCTGCGCGGCGCCGGGGTGACGGTATTCAACCAATCGGTCCTGCTCCGGGGCGTGAATGACGACGTCACCGTGCTGACCGAACTATCGCGCCGGCTTTTTACCGGGGGCGTCCTGCCCTATTATCTGCACGTGCTCGATCCGGTGGCCGGGGCAGCACACTTCATGGTCGATGATGCCTCCGCCAGCGCCCTGCATGTCGCGATGAGCGGCCTCCTCCCCGGCTATCTGGTGCCTCGGTTGGTGCGGGAGGAGCCCGGCCAACCCGGAAAAACTCCACTCCGGTGAGATGCGGGGCGTCACAGCGCCCAGTAGGATCCCTTGTACTGGCGACCCAAGCGCGGATAAACTCTGCCCCGCGAGGTGTAGTCATGCCGGTCCTCCGCTCTTTCGTCACTCCCGGCCTCCATGCCCGCTGTCCGACATGGCTGCTGCTCAGCATCATCGTGGTTCTGGGCCTGCCCGCCGCCGACGATTGGGGGATGCGCTGGCGAATCTATAACGACACCGTTGCCGGGGTGACGTTTCGTTATCCATACGACTACCGCACCGGGAATCAGTACAAAGGCGACCTGATGCGACGGGAGCGGCTCGACCAGCCGACCGAGGAGAACGATATCCAGGTCATCGAGATCGATGGAAAAAAGGTCCGCGTCCGCCTCAACGGCAATGATGCTCCACGCTCCGGCCCAGATGTGCGAACCTTTTCCCTGAAGGCGGCTGAGGTGGAAAGCCTCAAGGCGGGTTCAGATCTCGGTGCTATTGGCGATGCGCTGAGCAGGAAGAAGCTGAACTGGAAGACGTATGACTATTACGCCGAATCGACGGCCCGTCCTTTCGGCAGCAAAAAATGGGCGATGAAGGACTTCACTGCGATGGTCGGCGAAAATGCCACGACCTGCGCGATCATTGTAAAGCATGCGGATCGCCATTCCGGCCTCATCCTGACGGGGAAGTTTGAGAGTGCGGATAACCAGGCGATCATCGACACATTCGAAGTGCTTCAGCCTGGGAAGGGCAAGAACCCCGCTACTAGCTGGCGGGAAGCACAGGCACGGGCGGGCAAGGTGTTCGATGCACAGGGGCAGCCGGTGAGCCGTGGTGGCAAAGGGACGGTAAGCTGGAAGGACGGCTGGGATCTGGAGACCGCTCATTACCATATCACCGCTCACGGTGCGCCCGGTCGTTTGCTGCAACACGCCCAATACCTGGAGAGCCTCTATAAAGGCTACGTAGGCATCTATGAACCCGATGCGGTCCCGCCCTACAAGTTCGAGATCCACATCTTCAATACCCATCAAGATTTCATGGCAGCTGCCACCGCTCATGGCTTTCCTGTCCCCGAATCAGTGGTCGGATTCTTTCTTCCGCACCTGCAGTCGATCTTCGTCTATGAGGACAGCCTCAAATCGGCAGGCGAAGATTACTCCGTCGAACACGTGCTCGCGCACGAATGCTCACATCAATTCTTGCATATGGCCTGCAATGGTACCCGTCACGTTCCGACCTGGCTGAATGAAGGCTTGGCGGTCTATTTCGAAGCGGGAGTCGTGCAGGGGGGGCAGTTCGTTGAACGCACGCCGAAAGGGCGCATCGAATACCTGAAGCAGATCTATGACCGTACGAAGACCACCATCTTTCCGGTCGAGCAATATCTGGCCCATTATGATCACATCGCCGCGGCGCAGTACGGTGAGGTTTACGCCATGACCTACTTCTGGCTGTTCGGGACCTGCGAGGCGGGTTGCAAGCATAAGGCGGGAGAATGCGGTCGCGCGCATTTCCGCGACTACTGGCAGCGCTTGAAGGAGGGCGAGGACGGGACCAAGGCCTTCGACGCGACGTTCATGGCGGGTCTGATCAAATCCAAGGGCAGCCGCGAAGCTGCCATCACCGCCTGGCAGAACGCCTATTTCACCTACGTGAAGCGCGTAATGCGCTGAACGCGATAGGTTTGTGTGCATTTGTGAGGGGCCCGCACGGGCTCATCGGGAGGTCGGAGAGGGGTCCCCGGCTGCCACGGCGCGTTTACGCTGTTTTGTCGAATGATACGTAAATGACTGACATCGATGAAGTTATGGATCAGGTGAAGGAGAGATGAAAACTGGTATTTGACAGAGGTGGTTGGTCTCACATATTGCGCCTCCCACACGTGAGCCAGGGTGCTGAAAAAGCCTCGGGAAAACGCGGGAAAAACCGGAGAAATCCGGGACTTTGACAACG
>JANPIY010000939.1:0-2471 GCA_031425255.1 Planctomycetota bacterium | reverse complement strand
GGTCTGGCGCGCAGCGGCTTGACCGTGCTCGAGGCCTTGCTGCGACTGCGTCAGGTCTGCTGCGATCCGCGTCTGCTGCCGGCCAAACTCGCCGGCACGCTCACCGAATCGGCCAAGCTCGATGCGCTCGGCGAGTTGTTGGCGACGCTGGTGGAGGAGAAGCGCCAGGTCCTGGTGTTCTCACAGTTCACCTCGCTGCTCGACCTGGTCGCCGAGCAGGTGCTGGCGCCGGCTGGCATCACCAGCCTGCGCCTTGACGGTCGCAGCCGTGATCGCGCCGAACTGGTGCGGCGTTTCCAGGCCGGTGAGGCGCCGGTATTCCTGCTCAGCCTGAAGGCCGGCGGCACCGGCTTGACCCTGACCGCCGCCGATACCGTGGTGCTGCTCGATCCGTGGTGGAATCCCGCGGTCGAGCGCCAGGCCGCCGACCGCGCCCACCGCATCGGCCAGGAACGCCCGGTGACGATCTATCGCCTGGTCGCGTCCAACACCGTCGAGAGCCGCATCCGTCGGCTGCAGACCAGCAAGACCGCGCTCGCCGAGGCCCTCCTGGATGAGAGCGGACAGGCGCTCGGACAACTCGACCTGGCGGATATCAAGGCGCTGCTCGCTCCGCTCGAATGAGGATGCTGGCGGCCCCCGCGTGCGAGATGCGAGGTTGGTGGCTCTCCGGCGTTTCGTGTGGGCCCCAGGCCAACCGTCCTAACCAGAAGGCAGTTCCAACCGCAGAGGCCGCAGAGGCCGCAGAGCTGGGAATTCTCAACTCTGCGCCCTCTGCGCCCTCTGCGGTTGGACCAGGTCGCGAGCCTCTTCCAGCACAGCGAACGCTTTTGCACCCCTTGACGCATGACGGTCTCAAGAACCATGGCGCCTCCTGCTGGAGGATGCGTGATGGAATGGACCGACGCCCTCAAGGCGGTGGTGATGGGGGCGGTCGAAGGGTTGACCGAGTTCCTGCCGGTGTCGTCGACGGGTCACCTGATCGCCACCAGCGCGCTGATCGGTTTCATGCAGGACCCGGCGGACGAGGCGTTCCGCAAGATGTTCTCCATCGTCATCCAGTTCGGCGCCATCCTCGCCATCCTGGTGTTGTTCCGGCAACGGGTGTGGCAGGTGGTCAGCACCTTCCATACCAGCGCGGCCTCGCGCTCATTCGTCGCTAAACTGGCGGTCGGCTTCGTCCCGGTCGGCGTCATCGGCCTGCTGACCAATCGCTTCGTGCAGGACCACCTGATGAACACCGCCACGGTGGCGGCGATGCTGATCATCGGCGGCATCGTGATCATCCTGATCGAGCGCCGGCAGCCGCGCGAACCCCGCTTCGACGATGCCATGAACCTGCCCTGGGGCACCGCCATCGCGATCGGTTGCTGCCAGTGCTTCTCGATCCTGCTGCCCGGAGCATCGCGCTCGGCCTCGACCATCCTGGGCGGCGTGCTGCTGGGCCTCAGTCGCAAGGCGGCGGCGGAGTTCTCGTTCTTCCTCGCCATCCCGACCATGCTGGCGGCCTCGACCTATTCGCTGCTCAAACATCCCGGCGGTTTTGACGACCCGCGCATGCCCTTGCTGGCGATCGGTTTCCTCACCACCTTCGTGGTCGCCTGGGCGATCGTCGCCTGGCTGCTGCGCTTCGTCGGCAATCACAGTTTCGTGGTGTTTGGCTGGTATCGCATCGTGGTCGGGCTGGTGCTGATCGGCCTGTTGATGGCCGGCGTGGTCGGGTTCCGGGAATGAGTGCTTGTCCGCGCCCAGCGTCGGCGTTCAGGTCGTGCTCCCCCCCCACCGGTCGCCGGTCGCCAGCCACCCCCGAGAGGACCGCATGCCGCTGATCGTTTTCGAAGGCATTGATGGCTGCGGCAAGACCACGCAGGTCGAGCGGCTCAAGCAGCGGCTGGCCGCCGCCAGCACGCCGTTCCACCACCTGCGCGAACCCGGCGGCACCGAGCTCGGCGAACGCCAACGCGCGCTGCTGCTCGATCCGGCGACCCGGGCCTGCCCGACTGCCGAGCTGTTCGGCTACCTGCAGGCGCGCGCCCAACTCTGCCACGAGGTCATCGCTCCCGCGCTGGCCTGCGGACAACTGGTCATCCTCGACCGTTTCTACCACTCGACGCTGGCCTATCAGGCCTACGGCCTCGGCCTCGACCTGGCCCAGGTGCGCGCCGCCATCCACCTCGCCACCGGCGGCATCATCCCGGATCTGGTCCTGTGGCTGGCGGTCGATCCCGCCGAAGCCGGCCGGCGCCGGGCTGCCGCCCGCGGCCAGGACCGCATCGAAGCGCGTGGCCTGGCCTACCAGCAGAAGGTCCACGACGGCTACCGCGCGCTGGTCGCCAGCGACGGCCTGGTCGAGATCGATGCGCAACAGAGCGCGGACGCCGTCACGGCCGAAGTGTGGGCACGCGTCGCGCCCTGTCTCTAGTCCTGCGAGCCTGGGCCGGGGCAGAGCCATCGAACCGCAGAGGGCGCAG
>JANPIY010000938.1:0-2066 GCA_031425255.1 Planctomycetota bacterium | reverse complement strand
TCGGCATGGTCGCGGCCATCTTCACGGCGATCGTGGACGTCCTCGCGCTGGTCGCGACGGCCACCGGTGTGGGTGGCATCGCGGCCATCCTCGCGGCGGTCGCGGCGATCTTCGGCGTGGTCGCGCACGTCCTCGCGGCGGTCACGACGATTTTCCGTGCGGTCGCGCTTGTTCTCGGCGTGGTCGCGCACGTCTTCACGGCGGTCGCGGTCGGCGCCCGGGTCGCGCTGGCGTCCGCCCTCCGCGGCGGCGGTGGCGGAGCTGGCGAGGGCCAGTCCCAACAGAGCGATGCTGGTGATGCGGGTGATGGTCATGGAAGGCTCCTTGCGCTGAGCGCATCGGGGTACGCCGGCATCCTGGAGCGCGAAGATGAGGGGAACGTGAGGGCGTTGGCCCAGGCGGCCGACCTGCCCGCTGTCGGCCTCGCCGGCGCGGGCGCTCATGGATTCCTCATGTTCCCTGGGCTAGCCTGACCGCGGAGCAACCATGCGGGTCCTGGTGGTGGAAGATGACCGTGCGATCCGTTCCTCGCTGACCCAGGCCTTGGGTGAGGACGGCTACGCCGTCGACGCCACCGGCGATGGCGAGGAGGGTCTGTGGTATGCCACCCGCAACGACTACGACCTGCTGGTACTCGACCTCATGCTCCCTGGGCTCGACGGCCTCGAACTGCTGCGCCAGGTACGCGCCGGCGAACGCCATCCCGCGGTGCTGATCATCAGCGCGCGCGACACCGTCCAGGATCGCGTCCGCGGCCTCGACCTGGGCGCCGACGACTACCTGGTCAAACCCTTCGCCCTGGAGGAGGTCCTCGCGCGTGCGCGTTCACTGGTGCGGCGACGCCACCAGCAGCCGCGCCCGCTGCTCAGCGTCGGCTGCCTGACGCTCGACAGCACCACCCGGGCCGCCACCTGCTGCGGCGCTCCCCTGCTGCTGACGCCGCGCGAATACGCGCTGGTCGAATACCTCATGCGCCGTGCCGGCACACTGGTCAGCCGCAGTGAACTGTGGGAACACGTCTACGCCTTCCATGACGATGCCAGTTCGAACGTGGTCGACCACTTCATCGCCAAGCTGCGACGCAAGCTCAGCGACGCCGGCGCACCGCCGCTGATCCACACCCGCCGCGGTCAGGGCTACCAGCTGGCGGCAGAAGCGGGCCAGGCATGAATCCACCTGGTCCTCCCATCGCGCAGCGCCTGCCGCCGCCCAGGAAGATATCTTCCCCCACGGTCTCCCCTCAGCCCAGGCCTGCGCCCGCGCGTCCGGCCGGCAGCCTGCGGCGCCGCCTGGTGGTGACCGTCATCCTGACCACCGCAGTGGTGGTGGCGGTGGCAGCGGCGGTGGCGTGGTTCGCCAGCGCCCGGCTGCGCCAGCAGGGTGCGGACAACGCTGTGCGCAGTTATGCCGCCGCGACGCTCCCGCGCCTGCTGGCGCGCCAGTGGCTCGCGCAACGCGATGGCCGCCTGCTGCCGGAACTGCTGCCGCAGGCGCTGCCCGACGATACCCCCTTGTGGCGCGCGCTGGTGACCGCCGAGGGTCGCGTCCTCGCCCACTCCCTCCCGCATGAGCCCGACCTCGCCTGGGTCCATGATCTGCCGCCCGCCGATGGCCGGTCCCGACGCATCGAGCATCCGACCTTGGGCCCGGTGCTGGTGCTGGTCACCGCCATCGACCTGCACTCGCTGCTGAATCGCCGTGGCGATCCCGAGCGCCGCCGCCCGGAGCCCGCCGGAGATGGCCCCGAGGTCGGCAGTGGCGAGCGCGAGCGGCCGGCACCGCGCGACGGCGAGGCGGCGACCCGGCGCGTGGTCGAGCGCGTCGCGGCCCGCGGCGATCAACGCGGTGATGCGCTGGCGAGCTGGCTCACCCGCCTCGATCCGCGCCTGGTGGTCTTGCATCCGCTGGCGCAGATCGAGGCCGAACTGCAGCGTCAGGCGTGGCTGCTGGTCGGCATGTGGGCCCTGGCCTGCGCGCTGGTGGCGGCAGTGGTGATGGTGATCACCGGACGCCTGCTGCGGCCACTCCGGCGCATGAGTGAAGCCATCGCCGGGATCACCCCAGGG
>JANPIY010000937.1:0-1877 GCA_031425255.1 Planctomycetota bacterium | reverse complement strand
CTGGCGCAGCGCCGCGGCGCAACCCTGGGTGCCGCTGGCCGTGGGTGGCGTGGTCGCCAGCGGTGGGCGCCGCTGGGTCGCGCGTGCCGGCGATCCCGAGGCCGGGGTCTGATCCGCGCGGCGCGGATGGCGGATCCCGCTCCTCCGTCGGGGACCGCGTCCTTGGACCAGGGCATCGCCGCCACTTGGCCCATCCCGACTGCCCCCTAGCATCCCGACCCCGTGGTCAAGAAACCCGTCGTGTCTGAGCTGATGCCGATATCCAGGTACCCTCGTGCCCTGGCGACATGCGGGACCGTGGTGAAGGGCTGACATGCACCACGGGCAACTCCTCGATCTCGCCACCGAGGTGGTGAAACTCCTCGGCACCCTGACACCGATCCCACCGCTCGACGACGAGGGCTTGCGCCAGCGTTACCTCGAGCTGCTGGCCGAGTTCAAGGCCCGCGCGGTACGTGCCGGCTACCACGTCGAGCTGGTCGATGCCGCGCGCTTCGCCCTGGTGGCGCTGATCGATGAGCGCGTGATGGCACTCGACGCGCCGATCCGTGAAGCGTGGGAGGCGGCCCCGCTCCAACGTCACCTGTTCCAGACCTTCAATGCGCGCGAGGCGTTCTTCGACCGCCTCGCCACCGTACGCACGCCGGCCGATGGCGAACACGCCGACGTGCTCGAACTGTTCCACCTCTGCCTGTGCCTGGGTTTCAAGGGCCGCATGGTCGACCCCGCGCACCTCGAGGCGCGCACCCTGCTGATCGCGCAGATCGCCGCGGAAGTGCGCGCCGTACGCAGTGGTGCCCAGGCCGTGACCGCGGCCTCCTCCGAAGCGGTCTCCAATGCAGCGGCGCCGCATCCAGGACGCTGGTATGGCCTGCCGTTGTGGACGGTGCCGCTGGCCCTCGGGGTGGTGGTGGCGGTGTGGTGGTTCGCCACCGCGCTATGGTCGAGCACGGCGATCCAGCACTTCGTCCGTGATTTCCCGGTGCGCTGATGCCGCGACCGCTCCTGCTCCGTATCCTCGGCGTCGCGCTGCTGTGGCGGCACTTGCGTGCACGCCTCCAGGCCGAAGCCGCCCCTGGCGATGGGCTTGGCCCGCTGCGCCAGCAGTGGCAAGCGGCGATGATCGGCGTGCGTGCCGCGCGCCGGCAGCGCCAGGTGGTCCCCTGGTACGTGGTGCTCGGCCCTGCCGGTGGTGGCAAAAGCACGCTGTTGGCCAACTCCGGCCTGACGCTGACCAGCAGCGCGGACGAGATCGGCGACACGCCCACCGGCGCCCACCTGACGCTCTGGCACCACGACGCGGCGGTCTTCATCGAAGTCGGGGACGCTCTGGGTCAGCCAGGATGGCTGGCCCTGCTGCGCCTGATCTGCCGCGCCCGTTCCGGCCTGCCGTTACAGGGCGTGCTGATCGTCAAGCCGCTGGCTGAACAGTTCCGCAAGGGCCTGCCGGCAGCCGCGCTCGAAGCCAACCTGATGCGCGAACGCTTGCAGGGGATCAGCGACATCACCGGCACGGTGGTGCCGGTGCACCTGGTGGTCACCAAGGCCGATCTGCTGGGCGGCTGCAAGGAGTTCTTCGCTAGCGCCGAGCGCGTGGAGCGTGAGAGCGTGCTCGGCCTGACCATGGCTTGGCCCGGCGACAACGAGGTGGTCGCAGGGTTCTCCGCCGAGTACGGCCGGCTGCTCGACCGCCTCAGCGATCGCCGCCTGGCCGCCCTGAGCGCTGCAGCGAGCGAGACCGCTCAGCGCAAACTCCTGCAGTTCCCCGCCCAGCTGCGCGCGGCGCTGCCCTTCCTCACCGATTTCCTGGCGATCGCCGCGCGACCGTCGCCCGGCACCTCGACCGGTTTCCGCGGTCTCGCCTTCACCAGCATCCC
>JANPIY010000936.1:0-4915 GCA_031425255.1 Planctomycetota bacterium | reverse complement strand
ATTCTTCGTCCGCGGCATCCGTCCGGGCAAGAACACGGTCGACTACCTCGCCTTCCATCTCAAGCGCATCACCTTCATCGGCGCCATCTTCCTCGCGGTCATCGCCATCCTGCCCGAGGTCCTCGAGCAGAACTTCGGCTTGAGCGGAAGCGGTGGGCGCATGCTGATGGGTGGTACCGGGCTGCTGATCGTGGTCGGCGTCTCTCTCGATATCATGCAAAAGGTCGGGGCCTACTTCCTCGCCCACCAGTACCGTGGCCTTGGCGGCATCGGCGACAGTGGAGCAAAGAAGAACGGGAAGCGATTCTGACATGGCCAAAGAAGACAACATCCGACTCGAGGCCAAGGTGAAGGAAAGCCTTCCCAACGCGCGCTTCAAGGTGTTGCTCCCCAATGGACATGAGGTCTTGGCGCACATCTCCGGCAAGATCCGCATGAACTACATCCGCATCCTGCCCGGGGATACGGTGACCATCGAGATGTCGCCTTACGATCTCAACCGTGGCCGCATCGTTTACCGCGACGCCTAGTCAGCCCAGACAGCCCGCGTCACGTCCAGGAATCAGTTGAAGGAAACGCTATGAAGGTTCATCCATCCGTCCGCCGCCGTTGCGAGAATTGCAAGATCGTCCGCCGCAAGCGTCGCGTGTACGTCGTCTGTTCCGACCCCAACCACAAACAGCGCCAGGGCTGAGTGTAAAGGACTTCTTATGCCTCGTATCCTCGGTGTCGACATCCCCAACAACAAGAAGGTGCCCTACTCGTTGGCGGCCCTTTACGGAATTGGTCTGCATCGCGCCAACCAGATCTGCGCGGAAACCGCAATCGACGTCCATAAGCGCGCTTACCAGCTCACCGAAGAAGAGCTCGGCCGCGTGACGGCGTTCATCGAGTCGAACTTCGTCATCGAGGGTAATCTCCGTCGCGAGATCCAGGCGAACGTCGTCCGCTTCAAGGAGATCGGTTGCTACCGTGGTTACCGCCATGCGCGCAGCCTTCCTTGCCGCGGTCAGCGCACGCGTACCAACTCGCGCACCCGCAAGGGCAAGAAGAAGACCGTCGCGAACAAGAAGATCTTGCGCAAGTAATTGCGCCAGCATCCGACCGCCGTCGCGCACCACCTCCACCTGATCGAGCGAACCAATGGCCTATAATAAGAAGAAGATCAAGAAGACGCTGCGTAATGGCACCGTCCACATCAATTCGACCTTCAATAACACCATCATCAGCATCACCGACCAGAATGGTGAAGTTGCGTGCTGGGAATCGGCAGGTTCGATCGGCTACAAGGGTAGCAAGAAGAGCACGCCGTTCGCCGCCCAGATCGCCATGGAGCGCGCTGGCGAGAAGGCCGCCAAGCTCGGTCTGAAAGAAGTCGAAGTGCGCGTGAAGGGTCCCGGTTCGGGCCGCGAAAGCGCCATCCGCGCCCTGATCAACTCAGGCATCACGGTCAAGGCCATCACCGACGTGACCCCGCTGCCGCACAACGGCTGCCGCCCGCGCAAGAAGCGTCGCGTTTGATTCCGGTCGGGGGGAGACCCCCCGACAACGCGTCTTCGGCGCTGCCCCCCTAGCGGGCTCAAGTTTCGGTTTCCTGCCTTCCATGACGGTTTGTTTCACTCTGCATTCCCTGATCAACGGAGATCCCCATGCGTATTCGCTGGCGCGGCTTTGAACTTCCGACCCGGGTCGACAAGAGCGATGGCTCGGGCCTGGCGAATTACGCCAAGTTCCACGCGGAACCCTTTGAGCGCGGCTTTGCCACGACCATCGGCAACAGCCTGCGTCGGGTGTTGCTCTCCAGCATCCAGGGCGCGGCCGTCCGTTCGATCCGCCTGCAGGGCGCGAACAACGAGTTCACCTCGCTCGAGGGCGTGCTCGAGGACGTGACCTACATCATTCTCAACATCAAGCGCCTGCGCTTGCGCCTGCACAGCGACGAGAACGTGGTCATCCGTCTGGAGAAATCCACGGCTGGTCCCGTCACCGCTGGCGACATCACGCCCCATCAGGACGTGGAAGTCATCAACCCGGATCTGGTCATCGCCACCCTGACCAAGGACGTGCGTTTCGTCCTCGAGATGGATGTCGGCTCGGGCCGCGGCTTCGTGCCTGCCGAAGCGCAGAAGATCGAAGGCTCGCCGATCGGCACCATCGCCGTCGACTCGATCTATTCGCCCGTTCAGCGCGTGTCCTTCCAGGTCAACACCACTCGCCTGGGCAAGCGCACCGACTACGAGGCGCTCGATCTGGAAGTGTGGAGCGATGGCTCGATCACTCCGGAATTGGCGCTGGTCGAAGCGACCAACATCCTGCGCAAACATCTCAATCCGTTCGTGAAGTACTTCGAGCTCGGGCGTGAGCTGGAAGGCGGCCAGAACGTCGACCTGCAGGTCGAAGGCGATGGCGAGCGCACTGCGCTGCTCGGCCGTCAGATCAGCGTGCTCGACCTCTCGGTCCGTACCGAGAACGCCCTGCGCGCCGCCAACATCAAGCTCATCGCCGACCTCGTGGTGATGGACGAGACCGAGGTCAGCGGCATCCGCAACCTCGGCAAGATCGCCGCCAAGGAACTGAAGAAGAAGCTCGCCGACCGCGGCCTCTCCTTCGGCATGCGCCTGACCACCAAGACCCCGGCCTGAGCCGCTGTCTCCACGACAACAGCCTCAGCGACAACTGTCTCAACGACAACAGCCTCAGCGACTTCACCTTCACCGCTTCCCCAGCACCGTCATTGGAATTGAGCCATGAGACATCGCGTTGATCATCGCAAACTCGGCCGCACCTCGTCACACCGTCTGGCGCTCATGCGCAACCTGGTGTGCGCCCTGTTGGAGCACGGTCGCATCACCACCACCTTGCCCAAGGCCAAGGAGGCACGCCGCTACGCCGAGCGTTGCATCACCATCGGCAAGAAGGGGCTGCTCGAGACCGAGCCGGCCAAGCAGCTGCACTACCGCCGCCTGGCGATGCAGGCCCTGCACAACAAGGATGCGGTGAAGATGCTCTTCGAGAAGGTCGCCCCGACCTACAAGGAGCGCGCCGGTGGCTACACCCGCGTGCTGCGCGCTGGTCATCGCCTGGGCGACCACGGCACGATCGCGCTCTTCGAACTCGTCTGAGACGATAACGTCGCTGACCGTTGTGGAACCGGACGCCTGGCGTCCGGTTCTTTGCGTTGGTGGTGTGAGGAAACTTCCGTCGCCGGTCACACCGAGCAGAAGCACGCTCACCGCAGAGACGCAGAGGCAAGAAGAGGGCCGCAGAGCGGAAACGGAGTGATTTCTCTGCGGCCCTCTTCTTGCCTCTTCGTCTCTGCGGTTTTCCAACCCGTCTTCGCGGACGTTCGTGAGGTGGTCAGGCCAGTGCGCTACGAAGCGTTGCACGACACAACCATCGCAAGCGACCATTCTTTGGTGAATATCCCGCATCCAGGTCACGGACCCGGCCGCTGCGCCTTGATTGTCTGCCCACAAGACGAGAATTCCGCCTCTCTGATCCACCCCTTCCATCGGATACCGACATGGCCCTCATCCCCCTCCGTCCGTTGCTCGACCACGCTGCTGCCAACAACTACGGCGTCGTCGCTCTCAACGTCAACAACATGGAGCAGATCCAGTCGATCATGGAAGGCGCCCGCGCCACCAAGTCGCCGGTGATCATCCAAGCAAGCCGCGGCGCACGGAAAAACACCAACGACATCTTCCTGCGCAACCTCATGCAGGCCGCCGTCGAGCTCTACCCCGAGATCCCCATCGTCATGCACCAGGATCACGGCAACGCGCCGGACACCTGCATCAGCGCCATCCGCATGGGTTTCACCTCGGTGATGATGGACGGCTCGCTCGAAGAGGACGCCAAGACCCCCGCCGGCTACGAGTATAACGTCGCCGTCACCCGCGAAGTGGTGAACATCGCGCACTCGTTCGGCGTCTCGGTTGAAGGTGAACTCGGCGTGCTCGGCTCGCTCGAGCACGGTGAAGGCGAGAAGGAGGACGGCCACGGCGCCGAGGGCAAGCTGACCCTCGACCAGCTGCTGACCGACCCCGACCAGGCGGTCGACTTCGTCAAGCGCACCGGCATCGACGCCCTCGCGGTGGCGATGGGCACCAGCCACGGCGCCTACAAGTTCTCCAAGCAGCCCACTGGCGACGTTCTCGCCATGAAGCGCATCGAGGAGATCCACAGCAAGATCCCCAACTGCCACCTGGTCATGCATGGCTCGTCGTCGGTGCCCAAGAACCTGATCGACGAGATCAACAAGTACGGTGGCAAGATCAAAGAGACCTACGGCGTGCCCGTCGCCGAGATCCAGCGCGGCATCAAGGCCGGCGTACGCAAGATCAACGTCGACACCGACAACCGCCTGGCGATCACCGCCTCGATCCGCAAGAGCATGATCGCCAAGCCGGAAGAGTTCGACCCGCGCTACTATCTGACCCCGGCCCGCGCCGCGATGCAGGTCATCGTCGAAGAGCGCATGAAGCAGTTCGGTCAGGCCGGCCACGCCGCAGGCGTGCCGATCATCAGCCTGGCCAAGATGGCCGCCGACTACGCCGCCGGCAAGTACGGCGAGAACGCCAAGCCCGACGCGCCCTACCTCGCCCACAAGGGCAAAGGCGGCGGCAAGTCCGCGATGGCGCACTGAAGACTGAGGACACCGGCCTGTCATGCAGGCCGGAGGACTCCGCTTCGTTTCAGGAACCCGCTCGGCTACCCGAGCGGGTTTCGTTTAATGGGCCCTCGGCATTCCGACTGCGTCTTCTGAGGCGAGCATCCGAGCTCTGCTACACTGCAGCCAGAGCTGTCTTTCCGATGCTTCAGCTCAGCGCCACCGTCACCGGACAATGATCGCTGCCGAGGATGCGTGACTGGATGCTGGTCTCGGTGACGCGGCTGACCAGCCCAGGTGAAG
>JANPIY010000935.1:0-12793 GCA_031425255.1 Planctomycetota bacterium | reverse complement strand
ACAGGTCAGCGTGAAAGCGACGCCGTGGATGTCGACAACTCCGGCCCGCCAATCGCGTTCATCGGCGCGACGCCGGCCCATGGCGCCACGGTCAGCGGCAGCGCGATCGCCATCGAGGTGAACGGGACCGATCCACAGGATCCGCCTGCCCGGGTCGCCATCTTCCGTGAGGTCGGCACCGTTGTGACCCTGCTCCCCAACCTCACGCAGGCGCCCTACACCGCGACCCTGGACGTCAGCGATCTCGCCGAAGGCACCGTCCTGACGCTCAGGGCGGTCGCCTACAACCAGTCCAGCACCGCCAGCACGGTCATCTCCCGCACGTTGGTGTGCTCCACCAGCCCGGAGCCGGTCGACGTCGAGGTCACCGCGCCGCTGCTGCCGCTCTCCCGCGGCTCCGAGACGGTCTACACCGCGGTCTCTCCCAGCACCCTGCAGGGTAAGGCCAGCCTGTTGCAAGCTTTGGCCGGCAACGATTCATCGGTGACGCGGGCCTTCGCCTGGGATGCCAGCATCGCCAGCTATACCGAACTCCCATCGCAGCCCGCGGCCGGCATTCTGGTCACCACTGGCATCTTCATCGCGACGCGCGTCGATATCGCCTACAGCCTCGACGGGACGCCGAGCGAGTCGCTGGACCTGCAGATCCGTCGCGACGGCTGGACCTTCGCGGGCATCCCACCGCTCCCGGATGCCGACTCGCCGAGCGGTTACACCACCACCGTCGACTGGGTCGACGGCGGCAACGGCCGCCCGAGCCTGGTCGCCAATTTCGATGCGGACGTCAACCTCGCGGACGCCATGGGTACGCCGGGCGGGGCGGAATCTACCGCCCGTCCCTGGTTCTGGAACGGCAGCGCCTACGTCCAGGTGGATCAACTCACTGCTGGCGAAGGCTATTGGTTCAAGAACAACCTGACCGATGAGGACATCACCCTCGAGCTGTCCTCATCGATCATTCAGAACATCCGCGTCAGTACGCGCAACGGTAAGCGGGCAACAACAGTCGGTGCACCACGAGTGCGCGATCAGGGTACGCCGCCGCCACCGCCGAGCAGCAGCAACGCTAGCAGTTCATCGTCCGGCGGTTGCGGAATCGGCTCGGGCCTCGCCTCGCTCGCGCTGCTGATGGTCATGGTCAGCCTGCGCTTCCTCATCGTCCGGAAATGAATCCACCGCCGGTCCATCCGACGCCACGCCGTCCCGACGCGGAGGACGTCAACGCCACCGTGCCGGTCAAAGGCTGGAACGACGCGTCGACCATTCCCTTGGCCCGTCCGGCCTCCGGCTCGGAGGTCAATCACGACGAAACGGTAGCGGCCGACCTCAATCGGCATGACCACCATCCCGACGCCGATCAGGCGGAGACCGCGGCCACCCGTCCGGCGCATCACCTCGGCCATGAAGCCACCCTGCTCGCGGATCAGGCTCCCGACACGCGCGCGAATGATCACGCGGTGTTGGTGCAGACCCGTCCGACCAACGGCGCACCAGGAGGCGAATCGGGCACGCCGCTGGGCTCGTCCTCGCTGAGCTCCCTCAGCAACAGCGGCGCGTTGTCGCGCTCGTACACCCGCACCGGCCGCACCCGCGTCAACCTCAACCTGCCGGCGGAAGCACAGCAGCTCGACCAGAAGCTGCAGATGTCGCGCACCTCGGTGTTGTCCGACATGGCGACCGCACGCATCGGCAAGGGCGAACTGCCGCCGGGCATCCTCAAGCTGATCGAGGCGCAGGGCACCGAAGGACGCTACGCCATCGATCGGCCGCTGGCCGCCGGCGGCATGGGCGCGGTGCTGCAGATCAATGACCACGACTTCGGCCGCCCGGCGGCGATGAAGGTCATCCTCAGCAAATACGCCCGCAACGAGGAGGCCACCGAACGTTTCCTCGCCGAGGCGCAGGTCACCGCCCAGCTCGAACATCCCAACATCGTGCCGATCCATGACCTCGGCGTGATGGATGACGGCACCCTGTACTTCACCATGAAGCTCATCGAAGGCATGTCCTTCGGGCGCGTGGTCAAGCTGTTGCAGCAGCAGGCGGGGACGCTCAAGGACAAGGACGGTGTATTGATCGTGGCCAATGCCGAGAGCGCGGCGGCGACCGTTCAATGGACCATGGAGGAGAAGCTGCTGGCCTTCCTCAAGGTGCTCGACGGCGTCGGCTTCGCGCACAGCCGCGGCGTGGTCCACCGCGATATCAAGCCCGACAACATCATGCTCGGCACCCACGGCGAGGTGCTGGTCGTCGATTGGGGCATCGCCAAGATCCTCGGTTCGGCGGATCCGCGCAGCGACCTGGTGCGCCAGGTCGCCTCCTTGCGCGACAGCCACAGCGCCTCGGCGACCATGGACGGTTCGGCCATGGGCACGCTGTATTACATGCCGCCGGAGCAGGCGCTCGGCCATGTCACCGAGGTCGATGCACGTTCGGACATCTACGCCCTGGGTGCGACCTTGTACGAGCTGCTCGCTCTGCGCCGGTGCATGGATCACGGCAATATGGCCGACATGGTGGTGAAGGTCGCCAATGGCGCCTGGACCCGCCTGGATGCGGTGGCGCCTCACCTCCACCTCGACCTCATCGCGGTGGTGCATCGGGCGATGGCGCGCGAACGCGCGGAACGTTATCAGAGCTGTGCCGACTTCGCTGCCGATCTCCGCCGTTTCCTGGCCGGCCAGGCGGTGCATGCGCGGCGGCGCAACCTCATCGAGCGCATCGGCCTGTGGTATGCCGCCCATCGTCGCCAGGTGCAGGTGGCCGCGGCTGGCGTGGTCCTGGTGACAGGCGCGGTCGGCATCACCCTGCTGGTGGGCCAGCAGGCGGACCGCGCTGCGTCGCGGATGCTGTTGGCCGAAGCCGAGAAAGCCTACGCCGGTGGCCTCGCCGCGCAGGACGTCACGACCTTGGAAGGTGCCCGCTTGTCCCTGGCCAAGGCCGCGACCCTGGACCGCGACAATCGCGCGATCATCGAATTGAACACCCTGGTGATGATGGCCATCGATCAGGCCAAACGCGAGGAGCGCGCGCGCGCGCAGCGCGAAGCCGCCGCGCAGCGGGCGCAGGCGCTGATGCAGGAAGCGCGTCAGCAGATCGCCGGCAATCGGCTGGAGGACGCCGCCAAGACGCTCGACGCCGCGCTCACCCTTGCTCCTGGGGACCAGAACATCACCGCCCTGGTTAAAAAAGTGGCCGCTGATCTCGGAAACGAGAACCTCCGCCGTGCCACGCTGCAGGCGCGTGAGGTGCGCGCGGCGGGCGATGCGGTCCTGGCCCGTGCCGAGCAACTCGACCGCGCCGATCTCCAGGTCGATACGTTGCTGCGCCAAGCCGAAGATCTCTTCGCCAAGGCCGAAGCGGTGGTGCCGGTGGAGGGCACCCAGGCACAGGTGCGTCTGGTCGCGCTCTTGCGCCAAGCGGCCGAGAGCGCGCGCAAGACCAAGGAGGATGTGCGCAAGGGCGAGGCCGCCGGCAGCAGTGCGCGCTCCGCGCTCGCGGCCCGACGCTTCGCCGAGGCCAAGGACGCCATCGCCCAGGCGCTCGCCTTCATTCCCAACCGCGCCGATCTGGTGGCCTTGCGCGACCGCATCCTGGTCGAGGAGAACCAGGTCGTCACCGCCCAGCAGGCCGCCCTGCGCCTGGCCCAGGCCGAGGCCCTGGGCCACACGGCGCGGACCGCGCTGGCGGCTGGCGATCTGCTCGCCGCGCGCGAAGCCGCGGCGCAGGCCTGGGGCCTGGTGCCGGGACATCCGCCCATTGATCAGCTGCGCCTGCAGATCAGCGAGTCCGAACGCCAGGCCGGCGCCCAGGCACGTCTGACCGCGATCCGCGCCCAGGCCGCCGCCGCGTTGAACGAGGCCAAGCAGCATCGTGATCAGCTCCAGGATGCCTATCGCCGGCATGCCGCCGCCACCGCCGAGGTCGCCACGCTCAGCGAGGAGTTGGCCGGCCGGCCCGCGCCACAGAAAGGGCCGTTGTGGCAGGCCTACCTCCAGCGGCAGCGGGCGCTCACCGCGGTGTCCGAGCAATGGTCGTTGACCGAAGCGGCCGCCCAGAGCGTGCTGTCCTTCCTCAACGAGGATGCCGCGAACCCGCTGAACGCTGAAGCCAAGGGCATGCTCGCCGATCTCTATCAGGCCCGTCTCATCGATGCCCGCCACCGGCGCGACGTGGCCAACGTGACCGCCTTCGCCAATCTGCTGACGCGGTACGACGACGGCCGTTACGCCAATCTGCTGAAGGATCTGGGCCGCTTGAGCGTGGTCGGGCCGGCCGGCACGCGCTTGCGCCTGAGCGAACTCGAGGCCGGAACGGACCTGCGGCTGGTGCCGGTCGGTACCCCGCGCGAAATCATCCTGCCAGCCGAACCGCTGTTGCTGAAGGGCGGACGCTACCAGCTGCTGGCAGGCGACGTGGTGATCAGCGTGGTGGTCGATGCCAGCGCGCCGGTGGCCCTGACCTGGCCGGCGACGCTGCCGGCGATTCCCGGCATGGAGCTGCGCTACGTACCGCCGCTGGAAGGACGCCCGGCGTTCCTGCTTGGCGAGCGCGAGGTCACCACCCGCATGTACGACCGCTTCCTGCACGATCCCGCGATCTGGCCGCAGGTGACGGCGGCGTGGAAGGCGTACTTCTCCAGCGGCGAGGAGGACGCGCGCCTGATGCGTCTGGTCCCGCGCGAAGGCGGCCACACCAAATGGCAATACGAAGCCGACACCGTCGATGAGATCCCCGGGGTCGCCCTCACCAGGCTGACCATGCCGCACAGCCTTGCCGACCTGCCGGTCTTCAGCATCAGCCGTGACGACGCCGAAGCCTTCTGCGCCTGGCTCGGCAAACGTTCCCAGCTCACCGTGCGTCTGCCCACCCGCGCCGAATGGCAGTCCGCGGCGCATGGCGGCGATGTACGTCGCGCCTATCCCTGGGGCGAGGTCTTCGACGGCAGCCTGACCGCCGGAGTGTGGGTCGGCGATGGCAGCAGACGCGAAGCCGCCGTGCCGGTGGGCACGCTGACCACCGACGTCGGCCCCTTCGGCCATCTCGACCTGGCGGGCAACGTGCGCGAATGGGTCGCCGACCGTACCCGCACGCACGGGGCCGAGGTGGTGGGGGGTGCCTGGGCGGGCGACCGCGCCGAAGAGTTCCGCACCACCACCGTCACCAGCGCCCAACCCCACTTCACCAATCCCTCCATCGGCTTCCGCATCCTGGTAGAAATCCCGTGAAACCACCCCTCGCCCTCCCGCTCCTCCTCGCTCTGTGCTGCTCTGCCGCAGCGGAGGATGTGCTGGTCCCTCCACCACCCCCACGGACCGATCCGACGGCGCCGGCACCGCCGACACCGCCAGCGGGCAGCGAAGCGGCGGCAACGTCGCCGCCGACCGACGTGACCGCGCCTGCAACGGTGGCGCCGGATGGAGGGGCCGCGACGCCCAGGCCGAGAGGCAATCGTGCGGCGGCGGCGGCCGGCGCCGCGGCGGCCCAGGAGCGCGGCAAGGCGTTGTCGCTGCGCTTCATGCTGGATGCCGGTTACGACAGCAACGTCCTGCGCGAGGACACCACCACCCCGACCGCCACCGATACCTCCGGGCCATCGGTGGGCGGCGAAGCCCGCGGCACCTGGCGCGCCATCCGCGAACCCAAGGGCCAGCTCAATGTGATCGGCGACGTGCGTTACAACGCCTATCCGGATGAGAGCAGCGCCGATCTCGGTCGTGCCAGCGTGGCCTTGTTCGGCCTGCTGCGCTTCGGGGTCATCGACCCCGGCATGGTGTTGGCGGCCAACCGGCAATGGATCGATGGCGAAGGGGCGGCCACCATCCTGCGCGGGACCCTGACCGCGACCCGCTTGAGCACCGGGCGCAACCACTTCAGTGCGCTGTCGCTGGATTTCTACGACGTCGATTACGATGACGACGAGGCGGCCACCGGCGTGCTCAGCGATGTCCTCCTGCGCCATTGGTGGATGCCGGAGGCGGGCAACGCCCGGCGTCGTTTCGAGGCCACGCTGTTGGCGGGCATCTATGACGCCGAGGCCGGCGATGAATCCTACACCACCGTCAAACCCGGGGTCGGAGCGCTGTACCGCGTCGGCGCACGCGAGCAGGCGCTCGGGGTATGGGATCTCAGCGCCCAGACCTCGGTCGACTTCCGGACCTACGATGAAGGGGTGTCGGGAGCGTCCGCCGAACGCCAGACCACCTGGCAGATCGGCGCCGTCGCCGATCGCTGGTTCGGCAGTTGGCTGGCCGTGGGACCGTTCGTCACGTATTCCATCCGCGAGTCGACCCGTGATGAGCGGGATTACGACCGCGTCCAGGTCGGCGCCCGTCTGATCGCTGATTGGTAGAGGAACACCCCATGCGCATCACCTCATCCTTCTCCGCCCTCCTTTTGCTCGTGAGCCTGCTCGCAGGCCAGGATCCCGCGGCACCACAACCTCCGCTCGCGACCTGGACCATGGGGCACGGCACCGTGGGCGAGGTGGCGGCCCACCCCGGCAGCGGCATCGTCCCTGGGCAACGCCTGGCCTCGTCGTCGCAACGGCCCGCGCGCATCGAATTCTCGCCACCCCTGGTGGGCTCGTTGACGCTGAGCCCGGGAACGGCCCTGACGTTGGTGATCGAGACCATCAACGATGCCAGGGAACTGGTGATCGAACTCGACGCGGGTGCGGTGCAGGTCGATCTGCACGACAAGGCCGCCTTCGCCGGGGTGCGCCTGCGGGGTGCGGCGCTCGAGGTTCGTGTCACCGGCACGCTCTTCGTCGTCGAGCGGGTGAAACGTGATGCCGACTACGTCGCGCTGGTGCAGGGCAAGCTCAAGGCCGGCCTGCGCAAGGAGATCGCCGATGCGCTAGGCAAAGGGCAGACCTTCGACCTCGAGAGCCGTCAGGGCATGGGCGCCTCGACCAGCGGTGGTCTGGATCAGATCGCCTCGCTCAGCAACCGCCCGCAGATCGCTTCGCGCAAGACCGGGGTCAAGGAACAGGCCCTCGGTCCCCTGGAGGGGGACGGCGGCTGGGACATCGACCTCGCGTTCGCGCTGCTGAACGATCTGCAGAACCCGCCTGGTGGACCGGGAGGCGATGACGCCTTTCTGGAGATCTTGACCGATGCCATCGGCGATGCGTTGTTCGACGACCTCGACCGCGGCCCCGGCGACCAGGTCATCGATCGGGTGTTCACAGGTAGCCCGTCGGCCCCCGGATCCGGAGTCTTGGGGACGCCGCCACCCCCGCCGATCGACTGAGGGCAGGTTCGGAGGCGATGGTGGCTGAGGTGCTTTCAGGCACCCGCACCTGCGCTCCGGGGCAGAGCACCCGTGCTGTTGCGTCGGGCCGATCCTTGGCATCGCGTCCGGAACACTGGTGCCTGCGACATCTGGACACTGGTCTCGACATTCCCCAAGTCAGTGGAGAGCGCGTCGCCTGCTTGAGACACCAAGGGTACGCCCCGCCGCCCAGCGGAGGGGGGGTCCTTGCTGGCCCGAGGTGCGCCGCCAACCTCCCCCGACTCATCCCGCAACGAGGATCCGCCCATGCTCGACAGCCGAACTGTTCATTCCCGCGCTTTCCTGTCGTGCCTGATGCTGCTGGGGATGCTGGGCCTGGGTGCGCGAGCGGAGGCCGCGACGTTCCGGTATGACCCGCTGCAACAGCTCCAGTATGAAGACTATCCCACCCCTATCATCGATGGGGCTGATGGCGTTGGCGGCGGCAATTTCTTTCTCGACAGCTTCAACCACGTCCGTTTCCAGGTCGACCAGATCTACACCCCGATCACCAAGGTCTCGGTACGCCTGTTGATCCTGCACACCCATATCAACGATTTACGCATCTCGCTGATCGCCCCTGACAAT
The DNA here is from genome assembly GCA_031425255.1 of Planctomycetota bacterium. Taxonomy (GTDB): domain Bacteria; phylum Planctomycetota; class UBA11346; order UBA11346; family UBA11346; genus BOG-1363. The sequence continues at coordinate 4,930 of JANPIY010000935.1, read as the reverse complement.
ACCACCGTTGTCCTGGTCAACGGCATCGGCGCGGTCGGCAACCCGATCGTCCCCTTGGGCGGTTTCGGTACCATCACACCGACCTACCAATATGTCGAGTTCACGCCTTTCGACACGCCCACGCCATTGGCGATCATGGACCCCGCCGTCCTGGCGGGACACCCTGGGATCGTGCTTCCCGGGACCTACCTACCGACCGGCAACATGGGTGCTTTCAATGGCAAGGTGAATGCGCAGGCCAACGGTATCTGGCGTCTCAAGATCGAGGACACGCGCCGTGGCGATCTGTTGGATTTCGGCACCTTCTACGATGCCCGCCTCTACATCACCCAAGAAGGTGGCGAGCGGGTATGGACCGGGGCCGGCGATGACGACCTATGGTCGAATGGCGAAAACTGGGATGACCTGTTCGGACGGCCTGATCCTGCCCAGTCAAATGCCCTGATTTTTCCGCCCAACGCGGCACGGTTCGAACCTGAGAACGATTACAACGGAGTGGCTGCGACCGTCATCCATACCTTGGCAGCGGGAGCCTATCCGATCTCGCCCTTCTTCCGGGTCCCCAGTGCGAACAGCTCGGCCCAGGTCACGATTTCGATGGCGGCGCAGCCGCTCAATGTACGCACCGCCTGGGCAAATCTCCTACTCGCTTCTCAGGTCGGCGATCTCCTGAACATCGCCAGTGACCTGACCGTCGCGGTCAATGGCGTATTCCGCATCACCGCCATCAATCTGTTGACCGGCACTCTGACCATCGTCCGCTACGACTCTGCCGGCACCAACTCGGACACCGTATCCTCGAGCGGCTCGGCGGCGGTGGCTCCACTCGCCTCGATGACCGTCACCCGCGACTTGCGCCCGCTGGAAATTTCCGGCGTCGAGTTCACCGGCGGCAACTTCAGGGTCACCGGCGTACCGGTGACCGTCACCGATCGCGCGGAATTCACCAATCTCGGCGGTAACAATGAGTGGGCCATCAATTCGGCCATGGAGGCGGGTGAGATCATCCTGAATTCGCAGGCCCAGGGTACGCTGACTCTGACTGGCGTCTGGAGCGGCGAGGGTGGCTTCACCAAGACCGGAATCGCCCCGGTGACGATCAGCAATATTGGACTCAACACCTACACCGGTGCCAACAAGGTCTTGAATGGCATCCTCGATATCACCACCGTCACCGCGCTCGGTACCAACGCCGCCGGCACGGCGATCAATGGCGGAACTCTGCGGGTGGCCGCGGGACTCGCGATCGTCGAACCGACCGTCATCGGTGGCCCGGGCTATGCTCCTCTCGGTGGCGTACCCATTGGCGCTCTGGTGTTCACCAATGGCGGATCCTTGAATGGCGTGACGCTCGATCCGCTGCGTCCATCGAGCCTGAGCGTGCTCGCAGGTAATGCGACGGCCACCCTCGTCGTGACCCCACCGACGCCGGTGGTGCAGCATCAGCTCACCATCACCAACGCCGCCAACCTCGCCATCGCAGGTGAACTGCCGACCACAACCGCTCTGGTGGTCAAGGGCGGCGCTACGACTTTTGCAGCGGCTCAGCCGCGCATCCGCGATCTCACCGTCAGCGGCGGCGCTGACATCGTGGCGACCGGTGCACTGACGGTGTCAGGCAAGATCACCAGCGAGGCAGCAATCGATACGTCCGTCATCAGCGGCGCCGGCGGACTGAACCTCGGTGCAGTCGGGCATGAGCTGACCGTCGGCGCGGGAGCCGCGGGAGTAAATGGCGGTGCGAACCTCACCACCAGCGATCTCTCCATCACCACGCCCATCACCAACGGCACCTTCACCAAGATGGGCGGCGGCGTGCTGCGGATCACCGCCGATGCGGCTGGTGTCGTTGCGACGGTGACCGGGGGAACCTTGGCGACAGGCACCATCGGCTTGGGCGCCGTCAGCGTGGCCAACGGTGCGGTGTTATCGACCGGGGGAACCTTGACGGTGCCGTCGGTCACATTGGCGAGCGGCTCGGCATTGATTCTGCCGGCCGGTGCCGCGCCGCTGATTGATGCGACGGGTGCCGTGTCCCTGGCGGGCTCGGTGCTCCAGCCTTATAGCGGCAATGGCACCACCATCATCAATGCCGCCTCGGTGACGGGAGAATTTGAGGGCAAGGCCAATGGCGCAGGCATTACCTACAATGCGGCCTCGGTCGTTCTTGCGGGTGGCGGTGGCTCCTGGGCGTTCAATCCCACAACCTCATTCACGGTTGATGAAAGCGCGGGCACCCTGCAGGTCACATTGTTCGGAAGCGGCGCAACTCCCCTCTTACGACACTTCGGTGGCGGCGTCGTGGAAGGCGCTGATCTGCGGCTGCGTGGCACGCTCGGGGTCGTGGGCGGTCCTGCCACGACCGTGACCTTTACCATCCCCATCCTCGACAACTTCGTCGATACCGGGGACCAGACCACCACGCTCGCCATCGTGCCGCAGGACGGTTCGCTGATCACCAATTCGGCGACGCTGACCATCCTCGACAACGACAAGACCGACCAGAAGAAGTGCGGCTTCGGCACCGGCTTGACGGTGTTCTTGCTGCTCGGCTTCGGTTTGTTCTTCCAACTGCGCCTGCGTCGCCGCTGAGGCTCTTCGCGCCGGCAGGTCTCGACATGCGTGTGCGCGCTCAGCGATGAATTGGACCATCCCCTTCCTCAGCCCTGCCTGGATGGGCGTCGCCCTGGGCGTGGCGATCGTGGTCGCCGCCCTGGCGCCACCGGCATGGCGACGGTGGTGGCTGGTGCTCGGCAGCGGCGTGCTCAGCGCCTGCCTGGTCGCCGTTGTCGGCGGAATCCCCTGGATCGGTGACCTCCACCTGACCGCTTACAGCCTGACCATGCTGGCGGGTTTCGTCGGCGCGTACCTGGTGTCGATGCCGCGAGCGCGGGTGCTGGGGATTCCCGAGCGCACCATCCTCGACTTCTTCATCGTCGGTCTGATCGGCGGCCTGGTCGGCGCGCGCATCGGCGAAGTGATCGAGCAGTGGCCCGGCTTCGCCCAGGCCGCGAACGGCCAGTGGCTGACCCTGGGAGATCTCCTGCGCAAGGCGGCGGACATCGACGGTGGCGGCATGGTGTGGTACGGTGGGGCGATCCTCGGCGGTGGTCTGATCGCGCTGATCGCTTGGCAGCGGCGGGTGCGCATCCTGGAACTCGCGGATCTCTTCCTGCCGGCGGTCCTGCTTGGGCTCGGCCTCGGCCGCATCGGGTGTTTCCTCAATGGCTGCTGCTACGGCCGCCCCACCACCTTGCCGTGGGCAGTGACGGGCAAGGGCGGCGCTGCCAGCCATCCCACGCAGCTCTACGAGACGCTCGTCTGCCTCGCTCTATTCGCCGTGAGCTGGTGGTGGTGGCGCCATCGTCGCTGGCAGGGAGAGGTCGCCGCGCTCAGCCTGCTCGGTTACGCCGCCTGGCGTTTCATCAATGAAGGCCTGCGCGGCGACACCGTCAGCACATCCTTCCTGGGGCTGTGGACGATCACCACGTCGCAGGCGGTCAGCCTGTACCTGGCCATCGCCACGGTGCTGATGGCCGCGGTGGTGATCACCCGCCGTTGGCGCGATCCGCTGCTGGCAGCCCAGGCCCGCCACGTTCCGGGCAGTTCCAGGGCGCAAGCGCCCACCGATCAGGCGACCGTGAACGAGGGGGCTCTGCGTGATTGACAAGCGGACCTCTGGTCTACCATGCCGCGACCCCCAGGTTGGCGGGTTTTACCCAGTTTTCACTTAGAGGCTCTCATGGATCTGCTCCAAAAAGTCTTCCAGTCTTCCCTCCGCACCAAGCCGATCGGCGATTTCAAGGTCGGTGACACCGTCAACGTCCACACCAAGATCAAGGAAGGCGACAAAGAGCGCATCCAGATCTTCAACGGCACGGTCATCTCGCGCCGCGGCGGCCATGGCGAAATCAACGACTCGTTCACCGTCCGCCGCATCGTCGCCGGCGAAGGTGTCGAGCGCGTGTTCCCGGTGCACAGCCCCCGCGTCGAGAAGGTCGAAGTGACCCGCCGCGGCCAGGTCCGTCGCGCCAAGCTGTACTACCTGCGCGACCGCGTCGGCAAGGCCACCAAGGTGCGCGAGCAGCTGAACACGGATTCGGCCGAGGAATCGTCAAAAGCCTGATCAGGTTTTTCTGACGGATCGATGCACACGCCAGGCGATCGCCTGGCGTGTCTCCGTTTAACCCCGGCTCAGGCGTCCCGTGTCGAGGCGCAAACCCCACCCGCCGCTTCCTTGGGCGGTGAAGACCAGGTTGTGCACCCCTATTCCCTTCACGCGACGCAACCCCAGGCGTGCTGAGATGGGCCGGTCCCCTCGTTTCCTCTCCATGCATCGCCCAGCCGCCTCGACCGACTTCTTCATCTCTCCCACCATCCCTTCCATCCTCTTCATCCTCGTTTGTTGTCGGTCATCCCAGCTGCCGATCAGAGCAGGACGACGATCTCACCCCACTGCGCGCCACATGCGCTGCGCTCATGCCTGCTGTTTAGTTCATGACCACATGAAGCTCTCTCGCGGTGCGATTCATGGGCACGGGATGTGCAATGAGGCGGCCAACCCGCTGGAGTCCACATGTCCCCTCGTTGCGTCCTGGTTCCCACCCTCGCCCTCATCATTGCCGGCGCCTACGCCGAGGAGACCGCGCCGCCAGTCGTGACCACTGCGCCGGATGCCGCGGCTGGCGAGGCCAAGGCCGTTGAGACGAAGGCCAGTAAGACCAGGGATCCCGAGCTTCTCCAGGTCAACGCCACGCGCCTCGACAGCGATCCCATCGCCCAGCCCTTCGCCATCCATCACTTGGAGCGCACGGCTCTCGACGAGACTCAGACCCGCCTGGCCGCGGACGCGCTGCACTTCACCCCAGGGGTGTTCGTCCAGCATACCGCGGGCAACCAGAGTAGTCCCTATGTGCGCGGTCTGACCGGC